>CAMYJY010000070.1 GCA_947258835.1 uncultured Pirellulales bacterium | reverse complement strand
CGTTCGCGTTCGCGTTCGCAACAATCTTTCCCGCCTCCGCGACGTGAAATTCGAGCCCCTGCTTCGTCAGCAACTCGGTGAACTGCTCCGGCTGATGGAAGGTGACATGCACACGATAATCGGGCTCCGCTGCGCCGGACTCCCGGCTGGACCGCGCCTGGGGGACTGCGCGCGCACCAGCCCCGGCAATTTTGGCGGACGGATCGTCTTGCCCTGCGGAAGAAAACGTGGACCCTGCTGCCATATCCACCGGTGCCGAGGCACCCAGGCTGGCCGCGACCTCTGGCTGGGCAGCAATCTGCCCCTCCAACACCACATCTTTTCGAGCGCGGATCTCTGGTGGGTGCTGCCCTTCCTGTGCCTGCTGGGCCAGTCGGAGTTGGTCACGCCCCCCGTCCGGCAGATAAATGGCCAGGAGCAGCGCTGCGGCTACGGCCAGGACCGGCCACAACCAAAGCCTGGATCGTGTGAGGGGCACGTGCAGCGCTTTGTCCGCACATTCCAAAATACTGGCCCGCATGTCATGACCTACCGCTTCGGTGGGCAACGCCTGCAAGTCCGCCGCCATCTGCTGGAACTCGGCGACCAGCTGCCGGGCCGCCGGATCCTGGCGGAGCCGCTGCTCTACCCGCGCGCGCTCGCTACCCGTGAGCTCGCCATCGACGTAGGCGCTCAGCAACTCGTCATTCCAGGAATTATCGACAGCACGTTCAGGCATCAGGCATCAGTTCCCTTAATCTTTCCTTCAGTTGCATGCGGGCGCGGAACAGCCGGCTGCGCACAGTCCCCATCGGCAACTCCAGAATTCCAGCAATCTGCTCATAGGAACATCTTTCCATCTCCCGCAAGACGAGCAACTGTCGATGCTGCTCTCCTAACGTGGCCAAGGCGGATTGCAGCAGCGCCGCACGCTCATTCTCTATTAATCGGCTCTCGGGGCCAGGCTGATGACTCATGGGTTCTTTACCCCACTGCTGTTTCGCATCCTCGATCGACATCCCTACCCGCCGACGTCGGCGGTGGCTGAGCGCTCGGTTCATGGCGATGCGATAGAGCCACGTGGAAAACTTCGCCTCCTCGCGAAATGTATCCACTTTGACAAAGGCCTGCACAAAAGCCTCCTGCACCACGTCCAGTGCATCTTCCCGCCCGCCCAGCACACGCAGCAGCATATTGTAAATACGATCCTGGTACCGCTCAACCAGCACACCAAATGCGTCGCGGTCCCCTTGCTGGGCCGCTTCAACAAGCTCGGCATCCTGGAGTGGTGGAGAATTCAAGTGGCTATTAAGTTAGACACGTGGGAGTGACAAAAGTTCCTCAAACTGAAAACAAGGCTTCCATGAAGCTGGTAAAGCCCGGGAAAACAACGGTAGCTCCCTGTGGGGGGGCAGGAACGGGCTGGCGCGGATTGGCTACCCATGGGTGACATCGATTGGCGGTAGCCTACCGATGTGACGCAGTCACCAGAGGTTTGCACTGCATCTCGAGCAAACCTCCGGCGGCTGCGCCGCCCAGGTAGGCTGCGCCAACCTGGGCTACCCGCACCCATTTCCTGCCGCCTGCCCCCGTCCGCTGCGGGCAGACGGCAGCCAGCAGGCGTCGGAGGTGGGACACCCAGCCCCCCACTTCGGTCAATTGTACCAATTTCAGGGCCTCTTTCCGATTCCACGTAAGTCATTTCAGGGCAAAAACTTGACGCTGCCTGGTAGGCTACTTAGGATCGAAGAGAAGCTCTTGGCACGGCAAAATGGAACACTCGCTTGGTAATCGTATTTCAAATCTTGATTGGCCTGGCCTTGTTGGTGGGACTGGTCGCCATTTTTTTAAGTGCCCAAAATTGGCACTGGACGCAGGTCGTGCTGGTAGCCTGCATTCTGGTGGCCGCCGCGGGAGTGCTCTACACGACCACCAAGACGGCTGCCACCCACGAGAAGCTTCGCGCTGGCATCCCCCGTTTAGAAAAACAGCTGGCCGATCTTCGAGAGCGAAACCGCCTGCTGTGGCAAGGCACCGACAGTCAGACGGGAATTCGCCAGCTGGAACAGCGGTTGAAGATCGTTTCTCGGGAACGAGGCCGCGTCTGGCGTGCTGTCCAACCTGCGGACCCGCTTGACCCACAAGGCCAGATCTCTGTCAAAGTCCCCCGGCCTACCCCCCATGGCTTGGCACCAGACACCGTGGTATTTGCCTTTGAAACCGGCCAGCCCAACCCCGCCTCACCTGCGGACGGTCCCCAGTACCTGGGCGAGTTTCGGGTAACCGCAGTTCAACAGGACGGTGCCCAATTGGAACCCACCCAACTGCTGGACGAGCAAAGTGCCCTACGCTTGCAGCAAAGCCAGGGCCCCTGGAGTCTCTACGAAACCATGCCCGCGGATCGACATAAGCTCTTCGCTGGTTTGTCTGCGGAGGAACTCCGCCAGTTGCTACCAGAGCCCTCCGTACAGGAGTACCTCCGCCATGGACAGCCGGCCACCCCCGATGACGATCAGCAGGACGTGATTGGACTGGATCAAGATGGCCAGCGGGTCGACCTCGATCAGCCTGCTGCAGTCGTGCAACGCGTGTACGACCGGCCACTGCGTGACTACGCCTATCTGTGCAGTGAATTGGCCGCGCAGCGCGTGCTGATACTGGCCCAGATCCGCGCGGTTACCGAAGACAACCAGCGGAGAACACAGGCCCTGCGCAGCGCGGAGAAACTGAGTGTCTTTCGCGAACACCAAAAAGTACTGCTGGCCCAAGACTTAGCTGATATGCAGAGTGACCGGACCGCAATCGAAAGCCATCACGACCTGCTGCAGCGGCAATTGCACAACGCCCAGGCACAAATTGAGGCCCGACTCGCAGGCAATGTCCGCCTGGCCCGCCAGCTGACCGAAATCCAACGCACGTGGCAACAAACGATCGATGCGAGTGCTCCGCGGCCGGGCGGGAAACCGTAGTCGGCAGTGGGCGGTGATCCGTTGAGTTGCCTGGGCAGGCATGATGCCCCGGGGTCTGGCTCATTTTTTCGGCGCGACCAACTGGATTATCAAAATCAGCACCGCCGCCGAAAAAATGTGCCTGACCCCCTCGATGCCTCATCCTGCGGAGACAGCAAAAATTCCCGCCGTCTGCAGTGCGGGCGCACAAAGTCCGATTCTTCGATATAATCACAATCACGCCAGAACTGAAACGCGTGTGGTCCGCAGCTGGAATTCCAGCCGATTCCCGCCTGCGCGGGAATGACGTGAAAGCGAACTGAAACACGTGTGGTCCGCAGCTGGAATTCCAGCCGATTCCCGCCTGCGCGGGAAGGACGTGAAAGCGAACTGAAACGCATGTGGTCGGCAGCTGGAACGCCAGCCGATTCCCGCGGGAAGGACGTGAAAGCGGACTGAAACGCGCGTGTGCCACAGCTGGCACGCCAACCCCCACCCCTGCGATGCCCCTATGGGACTTTACGATCGAGAATATGGACGCCACCCCGAACCGGGCTGGCACTTGCAAGCACCCCAGTCGATAACCACCAAACTGGTCCTATTTACAGCCTGCATGTACGGTCTGCAGCTGGCTGTCAAGGGATTTACAGGATGGTTTGTGCTGCCGGATACTTGGTACCTGCAGCCCTGGAACGCCTACCGGCTGCTCAGTTACGGTTTCCTGCATTCCCCGCAAAATTTATGGCATCTGCTGGTCAATATGCTGGTGCTGTGGATGTTTGGTCGGGAATTGGAGGCCAAATACGGCGGCCGAGAATTTCTCTGGCTGTACCTGTGGGCCATCTTTTTTGCCGGGCTCATTTGGGCGGCGATCGAAGCCGGCACGGATCGACCGGCCGTGCTGCTGGGCGCCTCCGGCGGCGTGTCGGCGATTGTGGCCCTGTTCGCTCTCAATTTCCCGCAGCGAAGAATTTTATTTATGTTCTTCATCCCCATGCCCATGTGGGTAGCCGCAGTGATTGCCATCCTGGTCGACATTAGCTACGCCATGGATCACGCCGGCAATATTGCCGGCTCGGCCCACTTGGCGGGCGCCATCTGCGGGCTGTACTACTACAAAACGGCCCTGTCCCCGGGACGTTGGCTGGCGGATCGCCTGCCCCAGCTGTCACCCCAAATCCTCCGCGCCCGCCCTAAATTACGGATCCACGAACCGACCGAGAACAACTCCCAGCTGGACCGAGAAGTCGACGCCATCTTGGCCAAAATCCAAGCCCAAGGGCAAGACAGCCTCACGGCCCGCGAGCGAAAAATGCTGGAAAAAGCCAGTCGCCAGTACCAAGACCGCAGGAATCAAGACGGCAGCTGAATAGGAGGCGGCGGAGCCTGCCCCCGACTGGTCCTAGGGGGCGCCCATTGTGAGATTATCCCTACACGGTAAAATGGGAAATTCTCCGGTATCCCTAGAGCGGCTAACACTCGGGTGTGGCCCGTAGAACAGGCCCTTGGCAGCTGAAATACCAGTACGTGTGGCCAGCTTACGCCACACCTACTTGTTTTCTCCATATTGAGATTTCTATGCATTCACAAGTTGTGGTCCTCGGCGGCGGCCCGGGCGGATATGCGGCGGCATTTATGGCCGCTGATTTGGGACTGGAGGTCTCCATTGTGGAGGCCGACCCCCGACTCGGCGGCACCTGCTTGCTCCGCGGCTGCATTCCCTCCAAGGCCCTGCTGCACGTAGCCAAGGTGATCAGTGAGTCCAAGGCTCTGGAAGAATGGGGAGTCGCTTTCGGCAAACTGCAAATCAACGCCGACACCATGCGGGCCCGCAAACAAAAAGTCATCGAGACGCTGACCGGTGGGCTAGCCCAATTGGCAAAGCGCCGCCAGGTGCACGTCGTGCAGGCCCGCGGGGTGTTTGTGGATTCGCAAACCCTACAGCTCGAAGGCGGGGATCCGCAAACCTACGATAGCGAACGTCTCACCTTCGACCATTGCATTCTGGCAACCGGATCCGTCCCGGCCATGCCCCCCATGTTCAATATTGATAGTCATCGGGTGATGGATTCGACCGGGGCCCTGGCCTTACCGGACATCCCGGAGACGCTGCTGGTCATCGGCGGCGGCTATATCGGACTGGAAATGGGCACCGTGTATGCCGAGCTCGGTAGCCAGGTCTCGGTGGTGGAACTCACCGCGGGTCTGCTCCCCGGTGCCGACCGTGACCTAGTGAAGCCACTGCACAAACGCCTGGAGCAGGTCTACGAAAACATCTATTTGAACACCAAGGTGGTCGCGCTCCGCCAAGCCGGTAATAAAATCGAAGTCCAGATGGAAGGACCCGACCTGCAACATCCAGCCGGCGAAGAGGCTGCAGCCGGCCCCCAGACCCGCTCCTACGATCGCGTGTTGGTCTCGGTCGGGCGCCGTCCGGTAGCGCAAGGTTTTGGGCTGGAAAATACCCAGGTGGTGGTGAACTCGCGGGGCTTTGTGGAAGTCGACTCCCAACAGCGGACCGCCGACCCCCATATCTTGGCCATCGGTGACGTCGTCGGAGACCCTATGCTGGCTCATAAGGCCGCCCACGAAGGCAAAGTGGCCGCGGAGGTGTTGGCCGGTGAGCCAGCGGCCTTCGACAAATTGGCCATCCCGGCGGTGGTCTTTACCGATCCCGAAATTGCCTGGGCCGGACTCACCGCCGAAGAGGCCCAAGCGACCGGGCGACCGGTCAAAATTGCCCAGTACCCCTGGCAGGCCAGTGGCCGGGCGATTGCCATCGGCCGCACCGACGGACTCACCAAGTGGCTTATCGATCCGGAAACCGATCGCGTGCTGGGCTGCGGCATCGTGGGCGCGGGTGCCGGCGAGCTGATTGCCGAAGCCGTGCTGGCCATTGAAATGGGCTGTCAAGTCACCGATCTTACCGAATCGATTCACCCACACCCCACACTCAGCGAAACGATGGCCTTCGCCGGCGAAGTCCACTTGGGCACGGCCACCGAAGTTTATCGACCCAAGAGAAAATAAACACCTGCAGCCAGAAAACTCCACGAGTCGTGGAGAGCATTTCCTGGAAATACGTAGCCCCGGAGCTTATTTGACAGGAATTTTGAACCACGACGAAACAACGGAAACAACGACCAGCCCAGCAGTGGCACCCACTGAAAACAAGTAAAACCTAGAGTTTTCGCCTGAAGGAATTGCCACCATGGCCAAAATAGACGCTGCCCTGCCTCGTTCACCCATTCCTGACGACGTCGATCCGTCGGAAACGGCTGAGTGGTTAGAATCCCTCGACTATATTTTGGAAAGCAAAGGGCCCGCGCGGGTGCAACAATTGCTAAGCGCGCTGGAAACTACGGCCCATCGCCACGGGGTCGAGCTGCCCTTTACGGCGACGACTCCCTACGTCAACACCATCCCCCGCGACAAGCAACCGGCCTATCCCGGCAATCGCGAACTGGAACGGCGCATCAAGAGTTTTGTCCGCTGGAATGCCATGGCCATGGTCACCCGCGCAAATCGCGATCCGGCCGCACCGGGTGGGCATATCTCCACCTTTGCCTCTTCGGCCACCCTCTACGAAGTCGCACTCAACCACTTCATTCGCGGACGCGGAGATGGCTACGGTGGAGATCAAGTTTATTTCCAGGGCCATGCCGCCCCCGGCATGTACGCCCGCGCGTTTCTCGAAGGACGGCTGACCGAACAAAACCTGGTCAACTTCCGCCGCGAGCTGAGCCAGGGAGGGGGCCTGTCTTCCTATCCCCACCCTTGGCTGATGCCCAACTTTTGGGAGTTCCCCACCGTCTCGATGGGTCTGGCCCCCATCATGGCCATCTATCAGGCCCGCTTTAACGAGTACCTGCACGATCGGGGTATTGTGGATACCTCCGGCAAACGCGTGTGGGCCTTTTTAGGGGACGGCGAATGCGACGAGCCCGAAACGTTGGGAGCGATCACGCTGGCCTCCCGCGAAAAACTCAACAATCTCACGTTCGTGATCAACTGCAACCTGCAGCGGCTCGACGGACCGGTACGGGGCAACGGAAAAATCATTCAGGAGCTGGAAGGTACGTTTCGCGGTGCCGGCTGGAATGTCATCAAAGTCATTTGGGGCGGCGATTTGGATCCGCTCTTGGAACAGGACGAGCATGGTCTGCTGGCCCAGCGGATGATGGAAGTGGTGGATGGACAGTACCAGAAGTACGTGGTGGGCGGGGGAGACTTCATCCGCCGCGACTTTTTTGGCAAGTACCCTGAGTTGTTGGAGATGGTGAAAAACTACTCCGACGACAAACTCAGCAAACTCCGCCGCGGCGGGCACGATCCGGAAAAAGTTTATGCCGCCTACCAGGCCGCGGTCACCTGCACCGATCGCCCCTCCGTGGTGATTGCCAAGACCATCAAAGGTTATGGCTTGGGCGAAGGGGGCGAAGGCCGGAACGTGACGCACAACCAGAAAAAACTCAACGAGGCCGAACTGCGAGAATTCCGCACGCGGTTTGGGATTCCTATCTCGGACGAAAAAGTGGCCGAAGCGCCTTTCTACCGGCCACCGGAAGACAGCCCCGAAATGATCTACCTTCGCGAACGGCGGGAGGCGCTGGGTGGACCGAGCCCCAGCCGCAACACGGCCCCGGTGACCATGGACGTCCCGCGGCTGGCCGATTACGAGAAAACGCTGGCCAAGCTGGTGAGCAAAGGCCCAGGCAAAGAGATGTCCACCACCATGGGCTTTGTGCGTCTCTTAAGTGATTTGCTGCGGGATAAAAAGATTGGCAAACAGATCGTGCCCATCGTGCCCGACGAATCGCGGACCTTTGGGATGGAGGGCCTGTTCCGGCAGGTGGGCATCTATGCCCATGCCGGCCAGCTGTACGAACCGGTCGATTCGGATCAGGTGTCCTATTACAAAGAAGCGCAAGATGGCCAGTTGCTGGAAGAAGGCATCACCGAGGCCGGCTCCATGTCCTCCTTCAACGCGGCCGGCACCAGCTACGCCTCCCACGGGGTGAACATGATTCCCATGTTCATCTACTACTCCATGTTTGGCTTCCAGCGGATTGGCGATTTGATTTGGGCGGCCGCCGACATGCGCGCCAAAGGCTTTATGCTGGGCGGCACGGCCGGTCGCACCACGCTCAATGGCGAAGGGCTCCAACACCAAGATGGCCACAGCTTGGTCAATGCCATGGCCTTTCCCACGGTGCGGGCCTACGACCCCGCCTACGCCTACGAAACGGCCGTGATTCTGTTTGAAGGCCTGCAGCGGATGTATGTCGCTAACGAAACGGCCATTTATTACATCACGCTGGAAAACGAAAACTACCTCATGCCAGCCATGCCCGAGGGCTGCGAAACCGGCATCATCCGCGGGATGTACCCGGTAGCCAGCCAACAGGCCGCGGGGCCCCGGGTACAACTGTTTGGCAGTGGCGCTATCTTGCGGGAAGCACTTCGTGCGGCCGAGATTCTCGCCGCAGAATTTGATGTCGCCAGCGATATTTGGAGCATCACCAGTTACAGTCAGCTCCGCCGCGACTGCCAGGAATGCCAGCGGTGGAATATGCTCAACCCCGACCAGACGCCCCGCCGATCTTACGTCGAAGAGCAACTCGCGGACACCGAAGGCCCGGTGATTGCCGCCAGCGACTACATGCGTGCCCTAGCCGAACAAATCGCCCCCTGGGCCCCCCACGGCTTTTTTGCCCTCGGCACCGACGGTATGGGACGGAGCGAATCACGCACTGCCCTCCGCCGACATTTTGAGGTCGATGCCGAATCCATTGCGGTGGCCGCGCTCTACCAACTCCAGAAACAAGGAAAATACGAGGCCCAAAAAGTTGCCCAAGCCGTCAAAACCCTAGGCATCGACCCCGAAAAGCCCTATCGACCCCGAAAAGCCCTCAGCCCTGTACGCTTAGGCGGCAGGGCCCGCCCCCGGCTTGAACGGGGGGCCGCCGGCCAATGCGAGCTGCCGCTCGGAAAACAGTCGGCCGCTCCCGTTGGTCGCTTAAGTTTGCGCAGGCACGAAGAAATTTACCGCTAGTTGCTCGGCAGGCACTCCGCTGCCGTCGGCAGGAAAATGCTTCCCTGACAGGGAGGAGAAAATACATCATGACAACCCAAATCACCTTGCCCAACCTGGGCGAGAACATTGAATCCGGTGACGTGCTCTCGATCCTAGTGAGCGTGGGCGATACCATCGACGTGGATCAGGACCTTGTCGAAATCGAAACCGACAAGGCCACGATGCCCGTACCCAGCCCCACCGCGGGTCAAGTTACCAAGCTATTGGTGGACGAAGGCGATACGGTGGCCGTCGGCGCCGCCATCCTGGAAATTGAAGCCGCCTCCAGCAGCGCTCCAGCAGCGCCTGCCGAGAGCACGCCGCCAGCGGCTGAGGCAACTGCCCCAGCCAATAACTCCACCGAGGCCACACCCGAGCCGCCAGCGACCACGGAGCCCCCGCAACCGGCACCGCCAGCCCCGGTTGCCAGCACACCTCAACCGGCTACGCCCCAACCAGCTCCCACGCAACCTGCGCCCACACCGCCCGCGGCAACGACCGTCGGCGACGTGCCTGGCGACGGCCGCTCCTCGGCGGCGGCTGGGCCGGCTGTCCGCCGCCTGGCGCGGGAACTGGGAGTCGATCTGCGGCGGGTACGGCCCAGCGGTAGCAAAGGGCGTGTGACCGAAGACGACGTGCGGACCCACGTGCGGAGCAGTAATGAACAAGCCGCTTCTGCCGCACCGGTCGGTGTCACGCCGCCGGGCACCCCGGATTCCGATGGTCAGGGTGCGGTGCGACGCGAAAAGATGTCGCGGCTACGACAAACTATCGCCCGCAACATGCTCCAGTCCTACAGCACCATTCCCCAACTCACGAATTTCGACGACGTCGACGTGACTGAGCTGGAGCGCATCCGCCGAGACAGCAAATCCGACTACTCCGAGAGCGGTATCAAACTCACCTCGATGCCCTTCTTGATCAAGGCGGTGGCTTCCGCGCTCAAACAACATCCGATCGTCAACGCCTCCATCGACGAAGAGGCCCAGGAAGTTATTTACAAAGAATACGTCAACATCGGTATCGCTGTGGATACCGAGCGGGGATTGGTGGTGCCGGTCCTGCGCGACGCCGATCGCAAAAGCATTCCACAAATTGCCCGCACCCTGAGCACCATGGCCGAGTCGGCCCGCACCGGCAGCTTTGCCGTGGAGGACCTGCGGGGGGGGACCTTCACCATCAGCAACCTGGGCGCGATCGGCGGCACCTACTCCACGCCGATTATCAATCCGCCGGAGGTTGCCATTCTCCTCGCCGGCCGCAGCCGCACCCTACCGCAGTTTGTCGACGGTGCCTTTGAGCCGCGATTGATGCTCCCGCTTTCGATCAGCTACGACCACCGGATTGTGGACGGCGCGGCGGCGGCGCGGTTTTTGAATGACGTGAAGGGTTACTTGGCCAATCCCGGCAGGTTGCTCCTGGCCCCATAACAACCGCCACTTGAGACCGGCTTCACTGCAACCAGAATCCAGCCAGCTTGCCGTCTTGCAGGGCCAATTTGGCGAGCGTGTCGTCCTGCTTATCACGGTACGTGACTTTCCAGAGTTGCACTTCACAGCCTTTCTGTTTCAGACTTCCCAAATAGCTCAGCTCATACCCTTGCTGCATCCGCGGAGCGAATTGGGAACGCACGCCTGCAAACACCCGTTTCGTCAGGCCCGCTTTGACCTTGGGCGTGGCATCCTGCAAGAATGCCAGGTAATCATTCTGCTGGATGGCGGTCAGCAGGTTGTCGAGCATGGTCTGTTCCGGTGCCTCGGTTTCGCGCGCGCTGCAAAGCGTTGTCGCCATGCAGAGCGAGCACACCATGGACACCATGACCGTCTTGTACATTTGTCTGCGCATCGCTTTTCCTTTCGTGCTGGTCTTCATTCTGCAGGATGGACTATAACACTCACAATTCATTTGCAATTCGCCTACTGCCGGAATCCCTGCAATGGAAAACATAGCATCGGAATCATTAAGGAGGCTAAGCCGATGGCCCAGCGAACGGGGCCTAGGCGTACGTTGTCATTCGCGGTGGGGGGATGGTGAATGCCCATCAAAATCACCAGCACCAGCATGGGCGTCCACATCACGGCGTCGTTGATGTGCACCAGGATATAAAAAATCGAGAGGGAAACAAACCAGCGAGCCAAGGTGTGGGCCCGCGTTAAGAAGAGGGCGTAGATCGTATGGCCGCCGTCCAGCTGGCTGATGGGCAGCATGTTGAGGCCGGTGATCAGCATGCCCACCCAGCCGGCCATGAAATAGGGATTCAACTGCGACAGACCAATCCAATCGCGGCCGGTCCATTCGGGATGCACGTGGGCCAGCATCCACTGGCCAATCCACGGCAGATAGAGCTGGATTTCGTCGTGCCGCGGTGGCTGAGAAAGTTCGAGGTCGCGAATGCCCCACCAAAAAACCGGCACAGCCACCACCAGTCCGGCCAACGGGCCGGCAATGCCAATGTCGAATATCTGGCGGCGGTCGGCCCGCAGGCCGTCCATCCCAATCACGGCCCCCATGGTACCGATGGCATTAAACGGAATCGGAATGCAGAGCGGGTAGCTGGCCGGAATGCGATGCCTGACCGTCTGCCAAAAGTGACCCATTTCATGGGTCAATAAAATGGCGAGCACGGCCACCATGTACTGCACACCGGTGACCCAATTTTCGCAAATCACCGCCCACATCGCCGCGTAACTGGCCAGATACGACTGGTGCAGCGGTTGCCAA
>CAMYJY010000069.1 GCA_947258835.1 uncultured Pirellulales bacterium | reverse complement strand
AGGCGGGAATCTAGACCACTGGCACTGCTACTGGATTCCCGCCTGCGCGGGAATGACTGAAACCCCTTAATACTGCTACTAAAATCGTTACCAGCGTTGGGTGCCACCCGGGTTAGGCGCTGGGCGCTGGTTCGGTTGCTGTTCTTATCTGCTACGAACCTTCTCGTGAGCGACCAACGGGAGCGGCCCAGTGAAACCGAGCGGCAGCTCGCATAAAAGGCGGCCACTGCCGCCCTCGCATAAATGGCGGCCACTGCCGCCCTGTCGACGTGGATGTTGGGTTCCGGTTCTAGTGCCGATTGGTATTTCTCTCCAGGAAGCGGGCGGCAGCTGCCGACCCCTTCCTCTAGGCACGTTGATACATTCGCCCAGCAAGAATTTGTCAGCCCCGTGTGGTCACGATCTTTCCCGGAGGTACAAGCTGTGGATCAGCCCTTAACTATCGTATTGCCCATGCACAATGGCGAGCGGAGCTTGCGGTCGAAGGTTTTGGAGTTGTTGGAGTTGGCTCACGAGACGAAGTCCATGCTGGAATTCGTAATTGTGGATGATGCTTCCACAGACGAAACATTTGAAACTGCTTGCGAGTTAGCACGCGTCTATCCACAGATAAAAGTTTTGCATCAACCCGTGCGACAAGGGCTGGCAGCCGCCTTGGCCATGGTACGGAATCAGCTAGCGCCTGAATTAATCATTGTCCACGACGGGCGGACTGCCATCGATGTGCATGAATTGAGACTTCTGCTGCAAGAACGTGCGCGGCGCTCGCCGGCCGAAACGAGAATGCAGGCCCAGCGTGAGGAAGACGTCGATGCGGTTGGCTCGCGGCGTTTGGGGTGGTTGCGCGCCTTACAGAAAAATATGGAAACCGCGCACGGTAGTGTTTCCAGCTTTTCCTGGGTGTGCTTGGATAAGCCCTCCGTATCTCGGCGCGCGGCGAAACGGAATCCACTTGCTCCCGCCGTAACTCCTACCATGATGCCGGGCAGGACCTCTATCCCAGCGGCCGTGCCTCCCGCCATTAATCTGTCCTAGCTGGCAAGACCCGGGCCAACATTTTTAGCCCGTATTTGATGCTTGCCAAAATGGTTGTCCGCCGCCTGCCTGCCCCCGGCTTGAACGGGGGGCCGCCAACCAAAGCGAGCTGCCGCTCGGAAAGCGCTTGCCCGCTCCCGTTGGTCGCTCAAATTTGCGCAAGATTCAAAAATTTGTATCGTTAGTAGTACAGGCGGCAATCAGTTTTCGCCTAGCACGAAAACTAGAGGCACTTTTTACAATAATATGGACGTTGTTTGTTGGACACGCGTCAGGGGCAAACCTTTCTCGGCTGGTAGGTTTGATGCGCGTCATGTTTCGTAGCAGGTAGGCAATGATGGCCTCGTGCTGCGTCCAGTTCTTTTCATTAAGCCAGCTTTTCCAAAACACGGACTAGGAAATGGTTGGACTGGGTGCTATGGTAATGTATATTATGTGCATGGTTTTTATAACACGTGCGTCATTTACCGGCGGCCCAGAGAATTAGGAGGCACGGGATGAGTACAGTCAATTACAACAACTACGAAGCGAATGGAATAAGTGTTTCGCCAGCCACGGCTCATCTTGCCGAGGGGCGGCCTGCGGCTGCGGTATCAGGATCCGGCCCCGGGGTGACCAAGAGTCAACCAGCTGCCGGTCCTCAATCCGGCGCGAGCACCCGCCCGCTGCATCGGATTGCCGAAGTTCGCCAGCAACAAAGCGTGTCCACGCGATCCGTGGCCCGCAAGTTGAACATCACGTCTCAGCAGGTGCTGGAGCGGGAAGATCCGCAGACGGATCTCAAGCTGTCAGACCTGCTCCGCTGGCAAGAGGTGCTGGATGTGCCGCTGGTAGATTTACTGGTCGATAATGCGGGTCCGCTTTCGGAACCGGTGTACAATCGGGCCAGCATGCTGCGAATTATGAAAACCACCAAGGCGATCCTGGAGACCGCACATGAGTGTAGCGTCAAGCGGTTGGCCAACATGTTGGTGGGCCAGCTGGTGCAGATGATGCCCGAGCTGGCTGAAGTTTCTGGCTGGCATTCCGTGGGCCAACGCCGCACCCATGATGAAGTGGGGCAGATCGCCTACCGAACCATGCCCGATAGTTTCTTCAATGAAGTTGACGAGTAGCTCCGGGCTGTCTCTGGCAGTGAAGTCCTGTTTGAGATTTTTTAGCTTTTCCCAGATCCCGTCGTTTACCGAGGCCAAGGCCCTAAGCCTATATCTGCCAAGTAGTAACGACGAATAGCGGCCGTCGTTTTGCGGCCAGCCAGGATTTTTCTTGCCCTGATCCGGCGCAAAAACCTAGACATGCCAGCTTAAATGGGTATGATCAGCAGATAGACAGAGGGTTGCAAGCTGGACTACGATTCCCAGCCGCAAATTAGCGGTAGGCAATTGCCTAATATTTATCATTCCCCCACGTAGACATTTTGGCCTCTTCTCTGTTCCGGCCCCGTCGCGCACCTCGGTGTTCGGCGGGGTTTTTTACTTATTAGCCCAAAAATCCGCAGCTTGACGGGAATTTTCATGAGCTGGCCCCCACATTCGCCTGCCACCACCAAGACGGAGCCTTGGCAAGTGACCGGCCAGGTGGCCCAGCTCACGGCTGGAGCGCTGCGCGCCTCGGTGCACGGGACGCAGCCCTGGCAGGGTTTGACCGAGCTCGTTTGGGATGAGGTCGCGATTCCTGGCCAGGTCCTGGGGGTGCTGACCGCTGGCTGTGGGCCGGCGGACCCAAGTGGTGGCTATCCCACCAGCGCCCAGCAGCTCCCTCCCGCGGAGTTGGAGGTATTTGTTCGCGGTGCGGACTTGGTGGCCCGTTACCAGCAATTTTCCGGTCAACCATTTACGTGTCAGATCTATTGGCGGATTGGCCAGTGGCGAAGCGCCATCTTGGTCGACACCATTATCTCGGTCCACACCGAGTTGCTGGAAACCTTTCCCAGCATTTTTCTGGAATCTTGCCTGCCTGGTCGAGAGGTTTGGCAAATCAGCAGTACTGGGCAGCCCACGGAACTGCCAGCGGAGACCATCTTGGACTCTGACGCGTCCAGCTGCGCCGCAGGCATTGTGAGTCGTCCCCCGGGTGCGGCCTGGAGCTATGCTGAAATGGTGCACCCGGAGGATGGCGGAGCTTGGCAAATAGAGAAGCTCCCCAGCGTGTCCGCTGGCCCCCCCGGTTACGCCATCCGACGGCGACTGGGCGGGGAGTTTTTAGAAAAAGGAGTCATCCGCCGCCTCCGTGTGCGCGGTGCCTTCCTGCCGCGCCAGGGAGATTTGGCGCTGGCTACCGACTGTTGGGCCTCCCTGGCGACCGCAGCGCCGCCGCTGACCGCATGAATCGGGTACGAGCCCCTGGCCAAGCGAAGCTTGCTCAAAGACTACGGGGCCTGGCGTAGCTGAGGTGCTGAAATTGTGCCGCGCGTGGTGGCTGGCGGGTCGATGATTTGCTGGATGGGGCTGCCCACCGGATTCACCAGGTCCGCGGCGGAAATCAATTCGGCCAAGCCGGCACCCGCCAGGGCGGGACCGCTGATATATCGGCCCGGATTGATCCATTCGTCCATGGCCTCCCGCGAAATGCCGAACAGATCGGCCAGCAGCGCGTCCATGTCTTTTTCCAGATGGCCGAAATGACGGGCCCACTCGGCCGCTTCGGCTAAGCCGACATTTTCTTCGCTTTGCCATTTCATGGGATGAAACAACAAGACGCTGTAGGCCGTCACGAAACGCCGCCGGCAGGCCGCGAAAGGCCACAGCGCGGCCGAGGAGCATTCGCCGGTCACAATGCCGGTGGCATGCAGTCCTCGCAACCGAATCAGCGTCATCAGCGAGATAGCGCAGTAGGGACTCCCGCCTGGGGAATCGAAATACAATGTGCACTCGCCACCCGGCTCCACGTCCAGCAGGCGCTCGGTAAGATCCGCTTCGTGTTCGGTCAGATCGCCCGTGATCGGGATTTCGGGGATGCGGTCATCTGGGGGGGCTGAAGGCATGTGCGTTGAAACAGGGGAAAATGGCCCAAAACGTTACTTTGGTGAGGCGCTAGCTTGTGGGGCGCTAGGCACTATTGATGTCTGCGCGCCAATGAACCTACCGCTGGCATTTTGCTTGCCAAATACGGGCTTCCGTTGGGCGCCCTTGGCTCATTGGCAACGCAAAGGGCAATAGTTTGGCTTTCCCTCATTATAAGTGTCTCTACAATGAGTACCAGTTTCTAGACGCCCGGATGGGCGGGAAATCAGGTTTTCAGGCCCTACAATCGTTTCATGCGTTATCGCAGCTTACAGCAATGCGTCGAGGATTTGCAGAGCAATGGGCACCTGCTGCGCATCGAGCAGCCGATGGACCCTTATTTGGAAGCCGCCGCGATCCACCGCCGGGTGTTTGCCGCGGGTGGCCCCGCACTGCTGTTTCAGCAGGTCCGCGGTTGTCGCTTCCCCATGGTCAGTAATTTATTTGGGACCATGGAGCGGATCCGCTTCATGTTTCGTGGCGGCCTGGAGGCTGTCCAGCAGCTGGTTGCGCTCCGCTCGCAACCCACCGAAATTTTTCAGCGGCCCTGGCGTTACCTGGGAGCGCCGCGCAGCGCCTTGAGCATGCTGCCCGTGCGGGTGCGGCGGGGGCCCGTGTTGGCCCATCGGACTACGATCAGTCAGTTACCGCAGTTGCACAGCTGGCCCGGAGATGGCGGGCCCTTCATTACGTTGCCGCAAGTCTATTCGGAGCATGTGGCCCAACCCGGTTGGCGGGGTTCGAATCTGGGTATGTACCGCGTGCAGTTGGCCGGCAAGTCCTACGTGGCCGACCAGGAAATTGGCTTGCACTATCAGATCCATCGTTCGATCGGCGTGCACCACGCAGCCGCTTTGCGTCAGGGGCAGCCCTTTCGTGTCAACATTTTTGTGGGGGGCCCTCCCGCCATGACCGTGGCGGCCGTGATGCCACTTCCCGAAGGAATGTCCGAGCTGACCTTCGCCGGTGCCCTGGGCAGACGGCGGGTGCGGATGATGTACCCTGCCGGTGAGCTGCCCATCCACGCGGAGACCGATTTTTGCATCACGGGGGTCGTCGAGCCCGATCGACTCGAACCCGAGGGACCGTTTGGTGATCACCTGGGGTACTATAGTTTGGAACATCCTTTCCCGGTGCTGCGCGTCGAAAAAGTGTATCACCGCTCGGGAGCCATCTGGCCGTTTACCGTGGTGGGCCGGCCACCCCAAGAAGATACGCTGCTGGGCCAATTAATTCATGAGCTCACCGGGCCCTTGATTCCTGCGGTCCTGCCGGGAGTGCAGGCGGTGCATGCGGTGGACGCCGCTGGCGTGCACCCGTTGCTGCTGGCCATTGGTAGCGAACGCTATCAGCCTTTTTTGGCGGACGAGCGGCCCCAAGAACTGTTGACCCAAGCCCATGCCATCCTCGGGCAGGGCCAGTTGTCGCTGGCCAAGTACTTGATGATTGTGGCCGGGCATGATGGTCGGCTGGATATTCAGGATGTGGCCGGCTTTTTCGCACACGTGCTCCGGCGGGCCGATTGGAATCGCGATTTGCATTTTCAAACGCAGACCACCATCGATACCTTGGACTACTCGGGAGTGGGCCTCAATGCCGGTTCCAAAGTTGTGATGGCGGCTCGGGGACCGGCACGTTTTGCCCTGGCTACCGAGTTGCCGCCAAATTTGGCCTTGCCGGACGGCTTTCGCGAGCCGCGGGTGGTGTTGCCGGGTGTGTTGGCCATCATGGGGCCTCCTTGCCCAGCGCCGGCCTGGGACACCGCGGCCGCTACGCAGGCCCGCCTGAACCAGCCCGCGGAAGTCGCTGCAGCGATGGAAAGGTTTTGCCAAAGTTTTGATCAGGCCAGTTCCATCAACGCCTTCCGCTGGATCGTGATTGTGGACGATAGCCAATTCGTGAGTGAAGCGGTGCGTAATTTTATCTGGGTCACGTTTACCCGCTCCAATCCGGCCAGCGATATCTACGGGATTCAGTCTTTCATTTCGGAAAAGCATTGGGGTTGTCGGGGGGCGTTGGTGATCGATGCCCGCAGCAAACCGCATCATGCGCCGGTATTGGAAGAAGATCCTGACATCACCCGCCGCGTGGAGGCCTTGGCCACCGCGGGTGGGCCACTCCACGGAATTATTTAAACTGCAGGTGCTGAAAAAACGGCCGGAGGCCGTTTTTTCAGCAGTAAATTGATTTGAAAAATAAATGAATTATCGACGTTTCCCCCGCCTCGTTCCGGAAAATAATCGAGCTGTCCTACAGGCCTAGTGAACCGTCGAAACGGTTCATTCTTCCTTCCCAGGATAGCGGCCGGAGGCCGCTATCCTGGGAAGTTGCAAATTTAAAGAAACCAAGGGAACCCTATGGCACGTATAACATTTCACGGCGCTGCCCGTACCGTCACCGGGTCCAAATACTTACTGGAAGCCGATCACGCCCGGGTGCTGATTGATTGCGGTATGTTTCAGGGCATGAAGTCGCTGCGGCGGCGGAATTGGGAGGATGTGCCTTTCGATGTCCAATCCTTGGATGGCGTGGTGCTGACCCACGCGCATCTTGATCACACGGGTTATTTGCCGCGCGTGGTGCGGCAGGGATTTCAGCGCCGGATCTACTGCACGCCGGCGACTGCCGAATTGGCTGAGCTCATCTTGCGCGACTCGGCCAAGATCCAAGAGTACGATGCCAAGTATGCCAACAAAAAAGGTTTTTCCAAACACAAACCGGCCTTGCCGTTGTACGAAGGCAAAGATGTTGACCACACGGTAAAATTGTTTCGCGAAACCTCCCGCGGTCAATGGTTTTCGCCCGCCGAGCCGATTTGGATGCGTTTTCATGATGCGGGGCACTTGCTGGGATCCAGTATGATCGAAGTCGAGATTCGTAATCAGACCTCCCCGCTGCGGGTGTTGTTTTCTGGCGACGTGGGCCGCTATGACGGCCCGCTGTACTTCGATCCCGCGCCGCCCCCCGCGTGCGACTATTTGATTTGCGAAAGTACCTATGGCAACCGCGACCATCCCGCGGTGGATTTGCTGGATGCCTTGGAGGGGGTGGTGAATCGCTCCGTGCAGCGCGGTGGCGTGATGCTGCTCGCTTCCTTTGCCGTGGGTCGCGCGCAGCAGTTTATTTATCTGCTACAGCTTTTGAAAAAGGAAAACCGGATTCCCGATTTACCCATTTATTTGGATAGTCCCATGTCGTGCAATGCCACCACGATTTATAAGGAGCATCGTGACGACCATGACCTGAGCGAGGGTGAGCTGGACCCGCAGCGTCCCGTGCTGGCCGGTCCTCGGGTGCACTTGTGCCGCCAGACGGACGAGTCCAAGGCGCTCAATCAGGTAGCGGGACCGGCCATTATCATCTCCAGCAGTGGCATGATGACCGGCGGTCGGATTGTGCATCATCTGAAAAGGCGTTTGCCTAGCCCGGAGAACACCGTGGTGCTGGGGGGATACATGGCCCGCGGTACGCGTGGTCGACTGTTGCAAGATGGCCAGGAGAAGATCCGCATGCATGGTCAAGAGATCCCCGTCCGGGCCGCGATCGAAAATGTGCCGGGCCTGAGCGGGCACGCCGATCGCCAGGGCCTGTTGCGGTGGTTGTCGGATTTGCCGGACCCGCGTCGGGTATTCCTCACCCACGGCGAGCCCGAGAGCGCGGAGGCCTTGGCCCGAGAACTACACACCAGCCGCAAGTGGGACGTGCGTATTCCCGATTTGGGAGAAACACACGAGCTTTAGGAGCAGAATTATGGAATTGCAGAAAGATGTGGAACGCAACCGTCGGGCGATCTTGGAATCGCACAGTTATCGGTTGGCCGAACAGGATATCGATTTTTTAGGTCGTCATGAGCAGCGGCCCGTGCGGATGCAGTTGGAGCTGCAAAAAGTCGAGACGCTGCTGCGCGAAAACGGCATCACTTCGACGGTGGTCGTTTTTGGCGGCACGCAGGTCATCCCGCGCAAACAGGCCGCAGCCCATTTGGCGGGAGCCAAGCGTATCTTGGCCAAGAAGCCCGACGATCCGCGTGCCCAGCGGGCGGTGGCCCGGGCGGAACATACGGTGGCGAAGGCCCACTTTTATGAGGAGGCACAAGAGTTTGGCCGTTTGGTGTCCGTTTCTTGTCAACAAAACGACCATTGCGACTTTGTGATTGCCACGGGAGGCGGTCCGGGCATTATGGAGGCCGCCAATCGGGGGGCCTTTGAAGCCGGCTGCAAGAGTATTGGTTTTAATATTGAATTGCCGCACGAGCAGGAACCCAATGCGTATATCACTCCCGAGCTGTGTTTTCAGTTCAGCTATTTCGCGCTGCGAAAATTTCATTTTGTATTGCGGGCCCAAGCGCTGGTGGTATTTCCCGGTGGGTTTGGCACCTTGGACGAATTGTTCAATACGTTAACCTTGCGACAAACGGGGCGGATGCAAGAAATCCCGATAATTTTGTATGGTGAGGAGTACTGGCGGAAGATCATTAATTTTCCGGCGTTGGCCGACGAGGGGGTGATTGCCGATGAGCATCTGGACTTGATCTATTTCGCCGAAACTCCGGCAGAGGCGTGGAATATTATCGCGGAATTTCATCAGCTCAGCTAGCAACCAGGCGTCGTCCACTTGTCAGGGGCATGCCCAGCCCCCTATAAATTGAATATGAGATCTACCCCGCCCCCCAATTTGTCTCGCCGGCCTTCCCGCGGGTTGGTCGCGGTGGCCATCCTAGCGCTGGCCAGTTGCCAGCCGGCCGCGCCGGCGTCCGAGCCGGCCACCAAAACGACATCGGAGTCGGCTGCCAGCGCGGAAACGGCGTTGGTGGAAACGGCACCGGTGGCAGCAGCCGCGGAAATTTCCACGGACATTTTTGCCATTCCGGAAGAGGCCCAAGATTTTTCAGCCCTGATCCCCTTCGTGCAAGAAATCCAGCAGTTGGAAACCGAGGGCATGTCCGAGCCGGAACTGCGGGCCCATCAGCAAAAAATCGCCCGCACGGTTTTTTACGTGGCCCAGCGGGCACAGCAGTTGGAGCTCTCTGAGGAAGAAACGGGGCACAGCGTTTCCTTGGGGTTCCAGGCCTTGGAGGTGTTGCGCCAATTGGGTGAGCCAGGTGCTCGTGCAATCTTTGCCCAGCATGTGGAGCGGGCGGTGCAGGCCCCGCAAGCACTCGTGCGTGCGATTGGCATGAAGTACTTTGTGGAAGCGGGTTTCGCGTCCTGGTCTGTCTGGGATGACGCGGCGCGAGCCGCGTGGCTGGATAAAATCAGCGGACATGTGCAGCGGGAGCAGCCCGGCCCCATGCCGTTGCAGATGCTTTCCAGCGTGGTTGATTTTTTAAGTCAGCTGGGTAGCGACGCGCTGGCCTGCGAGTTGCTAGATAAAACACTGCCTCATTTTCGGCAGGGCGCAAGTTCTGCGCTGGCGCCAGCCGTCTCGCGTTTGGAGGGTATTTCCCGGCGGCTTAATTTGCCGGGTAATAAAATTGAATTGGCGGGCGAATTGCTGGATGGCAGTCCGCTGGATTGGTCTGCCTACCGTGGCAAAGTGGTGCTGGTTGATTTTTGGGCCACGTGGTGCGGGGCCTGTCGCGCCGAGGTTCCAAGTCTCCTGAAGTTGTACGAAGCGTATCATGAAAAAGGGTTTGATATCTTAGGCGTTAGCCTGGACGCGACCCCAGAAGAGGCTCAAAGCTATCTGGAGGAAACAAAGATCCCCTGGACGACTTTGTTCAGTGCGGACGAGCAGGAACGCGGTTGGCAGCATCCGCTGGCAGTGCGTTATGGAATCAACGGTATCCCTCAAACCATTCTGGTGGACCGTGACGGCACGGTGTTGCAGATCAATGTCCGCGGAGAAGCCTTGGTTGTCCTGCTAGAGAAACTCCTGGGCGAGCCGATCTCCCAGTTGTCAGAAAGCCCCTTGCGAGGTGTCGCTTTGCCCACGGGCAGGGGGGGATCCAGTAGCAGCGCCAGTGTTTCCGTCATTCCCGCGCAGGCGGGAATCCAGTAGCAGTGTAAGTGTTTCCGTCATTCC
>CAMYJY010000068.1 GCA_947258835.1 uncultured Pirellulales bacterium | reverse complement strand
CTGCAGATCCTCACGCAGTGCGTTGGTCCAAGCTTCGTCCGTATTCAGCGCGCGTATCAAGGATTCGAATTCCGCGCCAGCGGGAACATCTTGTGCGGAAGTATTGTTGACCTGATCCAGGAGTGCTTGGAGACGCCGCCCAATTTTTTGTTGCTCGGCATAATTGAATTCGTAACCAAACGCCTCCACCAGTCCAGCCAGACTTTGCTTGATGGATTGAGATAAACGATGTTCACTGGCAAACCGCTCCAGGTTGGAGACGATGGACAACACCGGCAACAACCGAAAAGTCGGTGCCTCTTCTGCGACAAGCTGCAGAATTGTCTCGATACTAGCATGATCGTAAGGCAACTTGCGGCGCAGGAGAGATTTGAGCAAGTCCAGATAAATTCGATTCCGCACCCAGTCACCATCCTGATTCCGTACACATGTAGCCATTGTGGTCAGGACCATCGCGACTTGCTGTTGGGGTGCCGCGTTCAAGACAGCTCGGCCTGCCGGACAGTCTTTGATTGTCATTTTCGCCTGCGAACTACCACGCGCCCCGAGCAGCAAAGCTGCCATGGATTCGATATGTGTCAGTTTTTCTGATGCCGACGATCTGGCTTCCGCATTTATTTTCTTTACTTCAGCAACGAGCTCCTGTAACAGCGACTTGCCGACTTCTCGGTCTTCGGGAGAAATCAGAGCGACCGGCTGCGGTTCCGGGTTGAATACTAACAACGTCATGCCAGAAGCCCATCTTGGGTGAGCGCGAGGATGCAGAAAAAAGTTTACTTTACCAAGCGATATCACCCGCCCATGAGCATGGTGAGTCGCAGAAAACAGATGTCGGTCTGCGAGTTGAGCGTGAGCTCCTGATCCAAGGACGTGATTTGTTGGTCGTCGATGAAAATCAGTATGTGCTGCGACTCGAAGGCCGCGATGGCCTTGTCCAACTGGGCCTTCCAGGGGACGGGTTTTGGTTTTACGTCACGAACACCGTTCAGAGCACGTTCCGTTTCTGTCAGCTGGATTCCGTTGTCAGGTTCGCAGCTGCGCGCCGCAACCTGGACATTTTGATCCTTCACCTGCTGGTACACCTGGCTGCGGATGAGCTCCCGCACAGTGAGCCTCTCGGTCGGTATTTCAATCGCAGCTGGAGCTGCGATCTCTCCACTGGTCGATTCCTCACGGATGGTGATCGTCGTCATGGGGACTCCCTCTCGCCTCGATGTTGGGCCGACTCACGGGCTGCTCGGGCTGCAGCGCAGCACTGTAAAAGCTTAGGCTGCAGTCGGTGAAAACCCGCCCCAAAACACCATCAGCCACATATCAATTAAGCATCTTTAGGCCGGACAATCTCTCTAAGCCACAAGACCGGACACTCTGCCGCAAGTGCGAAATTACTGCCGCCGGAACAGTGCTTGCCTGAGCTCTTCTTCGAAGGTGGCGCTGGTCTCCAAGACGCGGCGAAAATCTTCCTTGCCCAGGGCATAGAATACGGATTTTTCGCGAGCTCGAATGGTGGCATTGCGGGGCTCGTCGGTGATCAAGGCCGCTTCACCAAAGTACTGTCCCTGCCCCAACTCGGCCACTTTTTTGCTGGTTGCTCCATCCGCCACGAGTACGTCCACACTGCCATCTCGAATCAGATAGAACAAGTCGCCCGGGTCGCCCTGCCGAATCAACTCTTGGCCCGCCTCGGCCTCGTGCACCATCATCTGGTCGGCAACCTCGGCCAACGTATTGGGAGTCAAATCCGCAAACAGCGGAAAACCTTTCAGGAACTCGCAGATTACGGAGGTTTCCCGCACCGCCACGTCCGACTTGATATGGCCATCCACCATATTCACGATGCGGTCGGCCACGTCCAAAATACGATTGTCATGCGTGACCATGATGATCGTGCACCCTTCCTCCCGCGCCAATTCTTGAAATAGCGTGACCACCTCCCGCCCCGATTGCTCGTCCAGGGCGGCCGTGGGTTCGTCAGCCAATATCAACTTGGGCTTGTGCACCAAACCACGGGCAATGGCCACCCGCTGTTTTTGTCCCCCCGACAAGGACTGGGGCTTGTAATGAATCCGCTGGCCGAGGCCCAAACGGGTGAGCAAGGCCTCGATCCGAGCGGCGGCCACACGCCGATCCAGTCCCGCCAGTTCCGCAGCCATATTCACATTCTGAAAGGCCGTTAACGACTCAAATAAGTTGTGTGCTTGAAAAATGAAACCCAATTCGCGGCGGAGGCACACGATCATGTCCCGCTCCGCGCCACACAATTCGTGCCCCAGCACTTGCAAACTACCGGCGGTTACCGTGCGCAAGGTGCCAATCAATGTCAGCAGCGTCGTCTTCCCCGAGCCGGAAGGGCCGGTCATAATCACGATTTCGCCGCGCCGGACGTCCAGGTTGTTGTTGTACAAGGCCTGCTTCCGCAGTTCGCCCTCCCCAAAAAAATGATCCAGCCCCGACACACGGACTGTCTGGGGCAGGCGCATGCCAGCCGAAAAAGCGCCGCTGGTGGCAGGTACGGTGGTTTGAGAATCCATGGCAGGTACGATCCAAAATGTCTTCAGTCAGGCGGGTATTAGAATAAGGAAGCGGGGTCGGCAGACAACAGTTTACGCACGGCCAGCAGTCCCGAGGCAATGCACATGGCCATGGTGGCCAGTAAGACAAAGGTGAGAGAATCGAGGTTCATCAGCATCTGCAAACCGGTTTTTTCCGCCAGCAAAGCATAGAGCACACGGCTGACCACCGTGCCGGGCAAAAAACCGATCAGCGACAGCAGTAGGGCTTCCACCACAATCAGGCGGATGAAATAACCGGTGCTGTAACCCATGGCTTTGAGCGTGGCAAATTCAGGCATGTGGTCCGCGATGTCGGCATAAATCACTTGGTAACAAATGACCATTCCCACCACAAAACCAATCAGCTTGCCGGCCAGAAAAATAGTACCGATGGGTGTGCTTTTATCCCAGAATTGCACCTCGGCCCGGCGAAACTCCTGACGGGTGTAAACGTGGACGTCCTGCTCCAGCGTCTGCACCAGCCGCTGCTGGACCTGCTGGACGGAAAACCCGGGCTGCACATGCACCACGCCCACGTCCACCACGGCCAGCGGATCCGCAAAACGGTTGCGATGGGGAAAATACCGGGCAAAGCTCTCGTCACTCATGATCAGATTGCCATCGTGGGCAAAATCGGTGCCTAGCTCAAAATTTCCCACGAGAGAGATTTTTTTGCCGGCCAGTTCCAGGGCCTGATGGGCCAGTTCGTGAGGCGGCTGCCTGGCAAAATCAAACTTCTTCAGCTTGCTTTTCACGTCCACCAGCGCCGTGCCTGGGGCGCGCAAGCGCTGGCTTTGCTGCGCGACCCGCGGATCGCGAAAAATGGGGTCGCCGAGGTGGTAGCCCAACGAGCGCAAGGGGTAACCGCGGTTCCCCAGACCGGCCTTGATTTTGCGGAGCACCGAGGTGGTTAGCTCGGAATAGAGGGGGTAGGCCCCGGCCACGCCGGAACACGATCGGACCTGATGCAGCCGCGCTCGCGGAAATCGTTTTTCAGCAGCCAAGGTGTATTTGGCCCGACTCACCACAAAGATCTCTCCCTGCAGATCATCGATCATCTTCACCTGACTGTCGAACAGTGCATTCTGAAAGCCAACCTGCGTAAACATGAGCAGCACCGCAAAACCAATCCCCGCGATGGCCACCGCCAAGCGGCGCCTATCGTGGGTGAGATTTTTCCAAGCCAGCGGTGTGTTACGAGACAAAGTCATGAGAATCAAAATAAATCAGCCGGGTCGGCCTGATACAACTTACGCAAGGCGGCCGTGCCGGAAAGCACACACATGCCAATCGCCAACAAGAGCACAATCAACATCATTTCCGCCGACATGGCCATCGGCATCCCGGAAGCTGTTTCAATCACGTGGTACAAACCGAGCGCGATGCCCCAGGAAGGCACGTAGCCCACCAGCGCCAGCAGGACGGACTGTTGGAGCACAACCTGGGTCAAATATTTGTTGCCGTAGCCCATGGCTTTCAGTGTCGCATACTCCCCCATCATGTTGGCGATATCCGTGGACAGCACCTGATATACGATGGCCACTCCCACCAACAGGGCCACCCACACACCAAGGGTAAATATTTGCCCCAGGGGCGTTTCGACGACCCAGCGGTATTCTTCCACCGCGTTGACCTCTTCCCGGGTGAGTATTTCCACATCGGTATTGGTGCGCAGCGCCGCAGGCTGGTCCCCGGGCGGGGGAATTCCCAAGATATCTAGCAAACGCGCGCGGACCTGCTCGGCGGCAGCCGGATCGTGTAGCTTAATCAAGCCAAAATTTACCTCGTCGATCGTTTGCCACGGGCAGGCGCGGACGTACCCAGCCGGGCTTGTCAGGCAGGCCCCATTGCTGGCCATGCCCGTGCCAAGTTCGAACAAGCCGACAATCCGCACGCGCTGGGGTCCCAAAGCCGTCTCCACGCCAATGTCTTGCGCACTGAATACCCGTTTGTTCACCGGGCCATATTCGGGCTTGGACTTGGAATCCACCAACACAAAACTGGGATCTGACAGTTGCCTGGCCAGCTGGCAAATATCCTGGCGGACAAACCCCGGGTCGTGGGGATCGGCCCCCATGGTAATAATGCTCCGCCACTCGCCAGCCGGGTCTTCCGGGTTCGTCGGCTGGGTGGGAGGTGCGCGCAGATCTCCATGAATCGGCGCCTGCCACTGGCTAAGCCCTAAGTAAAACGGGCGGGCGGCAGCCACCTCGGGCACAGAAGCCGCCTGCATGACGCGGCTGCGAGGAAACGCGCGGGGTTCGGTCAAATGCAAATACGCGGGGGAGCGCATCAGCAAATCAAATTCCCAGGCATCGTAAATCTGCGTGGCCGTTTTGCGAATTGCCCGCTGAAATCCCAGCTGCATGAAGATCAGGATGACAGCGAAGCCCACCCCGGCGACACCAATGCAGGTGCGCACGCGGTTGTGCGACAGATTCTTCCATGCCAGCGGGGTGTTCATCAATGCCCTTTGCCGATGGTCTGCAGTTTCTGAAAAAACGGCCGGAGGCCGTTCTTTCAGAAGTGGATGAATTCTACAGTGACCTGCAACCCCACGTTTTTAGCCGCCTGCGCATGCGCATCCCCGCTCTGACCGGGGCCTGGCGCTGCGGGTTTGCGGGCCTGCAGGGCATCTCCCTCGGCTGCCTGCTGGGCAGCAGGATCGATCTCGATGAGCACCTCCACGACACTGCGATCCGCGGGGGCCAACGGATTGCGGTTGGTCAATCCGGGAGAGGCAATCAGGCGTCCAATCCGGGCCACGCGGCCCCGCATCCCCCCGCTGCGCCCCTGCGACTGCGCAGCGACCGGCCCATCGGCAAACGTTCCGGAAAACGCCGGGCTGCGGATGATCACCGGCTGTCCCACGGACAGCTCCTTGCGATCCGCCTCATAAACTTCCGCCACACACACCATCCGGCTCAAATCAGCCAATTGCATGATGGGCATTTGCGTTATGATCTCGCCATCACGCGAAAAAATCTTCAGTACCGTAGAGCGCGGTTGCCCGCCCGGCGACGCGGGCTGCGTGGCCGCGGGAGTGGCGGACGGCGGCTCCGAGCGGTGCAGCAGCTGATCCACAGCGGCCTGGGAATACTTGGGAGCTAGCAAGAGCGAGCGCTTGAGCGTCTCCGCAGCCACCTTAATCTCTTGCTCTAGCAGTTGGGCTTCGAGCTGCTCATCAAACTCGCGACGCGACTGCGCCACGGCAAGCTGGGCCACCTGATAGCTGGCCTCGGCCGCCTGCACGGTGGCACGGGCTGCCAACTGGGCCATCACGAAGCTCTCCTGGGCCGCGCGATACTCTTGGGTTGCCATATCGAGCTTATTCTTTTGCTTGGCCAGCTGGTGCGGGGTTACCAATTCTGCATCCTCGGCCCCCAACTGCTGCAGCGTCGCATACTCCGTCTGCTCCAAACGCATCGTTTCCGCCATCACGTGCAGTTTGTCTTCTTGCAACAGCACTTCGTGCTGCTTGGCTTCGGCCTGGGCTCGGGAAGCCTTGGCCTGGGCCAGTTGGGCCACGGCCAATTGTTGTTGGTGCTGATGCTGTTGGGAGGCCAACCGCTTTTTTTGCTCCAGCGCCAAGAGCTGCGCCTGCCCGATGGCATAGCTGTCGAGCACGCCCAAAATTCCATCGGCGGGGACCAGCCGGTTTTCGGCCACGCCTGCGGCCAGGCTTTGGAGGCGATCTCCTGGTGTGGCGCGGATCTCGATCACACCCGTTGCCGGCTGCAGATGCCCCAGCGCGTAGACGGTGCGCGGAAGAGGACGCTGCGGATTTTCCGCCGGCCCCTCCCGGCACCCCGCCCAGAGCGCGCAGCAAGCAAGCCCCAGACAGGCCCGTCGAAAAATGGCAGCATGTGCACGACGCATCGGACCTGATCTCTTGTTTTCCACCCGTGAAAGTAACCTTTCCAGGATGGTTTACTGGGAGCAGCCTGTCAAGAAAAACCGCTTGTCGGCAAACCGGCATCATCGATACCCCTCTTACGACCGGCACGACTACCCGTTGTCACCCGCAGCTGATGTTGGGCCACAGCCTGTTCGATAAATTGAGTAGTTCTAAATTTGGCCCATGCAGTCGACCCGAGTGCTCGTTGCTAACGAGGCCCGGGCCTCGAACCAATGCGAGCTGCCGCTCGGAAAACGTTTGCCCGCTCCCGTTGGTCGCTAAATTTGACGCAAAGACAACAAGTTTGGCCCCATAAGCAGACTAATAACGTCGATTCCCGGGCGGCTTATCGCCCCGGTCCTTGGTGAGAACGGGTGGAATTTGGAAGTACTGAAATTGAAAAAGGTAACGCCGTGGAATTCAATCGCAATCAGTACTTTTTTTTGGGCGTCTTTGTCTTGTTGCTGGGACTGCAGGTGCGGATGGTGAGCGCCTACGTATTGACCCCAGACGCAACACGCTTTTTGGCAGAACGCACGCATTCCTCCGCCACGTCGGAGGGAGCCCTGGTTTCTTTTGCCAGCGGCGTGGGAGCACTGCCCAACAAGGTGATTCATCCGCCCAATTGGCTGGGATGGTGCCTGATTTCGCTCGGTTGCGTATTGATGTTCCATAGCCTGGCCATGCCCAAACCTGGCTAGCCGCGCCCGATAAGCGTCGGTTCCCGGGCGGCTTATCGGGCGCGGGCCCTTGGTGGAACGGGCGGGAATTTGGAAGTACTGAATTTGACAAACCCTTACCTGCCCAACACCGGTCCCATGATCGCTCAAAATAAACCGCAATTGCCCGCCCGCCGGGAGCAGAGGACCATGCAGAACGGTCGCCGCACGGGTCTTGGTTGGACGTTGTTGGCGGGGCTAGGCGTGATTTGCCTGGGCCTGACCGGCCTACGCAGCGCAGCTGGTGACGACCCCGCTGCCAGCCCGCCTTCCAACAGTTCCGATTTGTATTATGCCAAAACAACCATGCAGCAAGAGTTGCATAGCTCTCACCGGACAAATCCCGCCGACCAATACCGTTTGCGGGAGGGCACGAAGATCAACAACCAGGTCGGTTTTTTTCGGCTGGATGGTGGTAAGGCCACATTTGTCACCGAGAACGGCCGAGAACTGGGCGGTCTCCCCAACCTGAACCTGGAACGTGTCGTGCGGGTGCTCAAGGGTGCCGAGGACGCGGAGTCGATCCGCTGGCATGTCGATGGTTTGGTCACGGAGTTTGTGGACCAGAACTACATCTTGATTAGCCGGGCGGTTTACAAATCGGTCTCCCAGCCCCCGCTCCCGGAACAGATCCAATAGGGCGGCAGCTTGACACCGCGTGCTGTGCCGATATCATCGGTAGCGGGGTTTGGGCGTGTCGTGCTGGCGGTGCTGGTATTTCAGGCCACGTACTGGTATTCCAGCCCACAAAATCTGGCAGTGGAGCACCTGCGTGCGCACCACTCTGAACCCCAGAGTCTGAACCCCAGAGTACGTCCAGCCGACGCCATCCGGGAAATGAGCGTCCAGGCATGGGCAAACTTCCCTGCTCAGATTTTATCTGGCCAGGGATATCTCATCCGGCAAGCAATCCCTTGGGCAACCACCAACATGACAAACTTAAATCATATTGAAGTTAGCGAATCGGCGGATGTGAGTGTGATTCGCTTAAAAGACGAGAAGATCATCGATCCCCAAACCATTCAAGAGTTGGGGCAGGAGCTATTTGACCTCGTCGAAAAAGATAATCGCAAGAAGCTCATCCTGAGTTTTTCGAGCGTGGAATTTCTCTCCAGCGCCGCCTTGGGCAAGCTGATCACCTTTGAGAAAAAGTCCAAGCAACAAGCGGCGGAATTGATACTCACTGATATTTCGCCGGAAATATTTCAGGTCTTTGCCATCACCAACCTCAACAAACTTTTTCAGATTAAGGATAGTGAGGCAGACGCTTTGGCCGTCCTGTAACCAAGTCGTCCGCGAGCCCCCACAGATCGCCTACGTCCGCACAGTCATTACTCCAGCAAAGATATGCCTCGCGACACGGCGCACGAAACCATCATCAAAGCCTTACCCAGCTCGCTGTCGGCCTACCAAGATTTCGTCCAAGAAATCCTGGACCAGCTGCGAGCCCTGGGCTGGGAAAGCTCCCACCTCTTTGGCATCCACATGGCCCTGGAGGAATCGATCAGCAATGCCATCCGCCATGGCAATAGGCTTGATTCCCAGAAGCAGGTCCACGTGGAGTGTCAGCTGTCCGCCGAGCGCTTTTGGGCAGCGATCCGTGATGAGGGGGCCGGCTACACCCCCGCAGTCATCCCCGACTGCTGTTCTCCTGAAAATCTTGAGGCCCCGGGAGGTCGCGGACTGGCCCTGATTCGCGCCTACATGAACTCCGTCGAACTGAGCCAAAACGGCAGCTGCCTGACCATGGAAAAGCTGCGGGATGTTCGGTAGCTGCAGTTTCTGAAAAAACGGCCGGAGGCCGTTCTTTCAGAAGTAAATTGATCTGCACCCAAGAGAGCCCTCCCCACAAATTAGCCGGTGGGCGATAGAGAGCGTCCGGCTTAGGGTGACAGCATGGATAGCAAAAGTCGTTGGAATTCATTTCTCACGGAGCCACAGAGACACAGAGAAAGCAAGATTTTCTCTCCGTGCCTCTGTGTCTCCGTGAGCATAAAACCGAAATAGGA
>CAMYJY010000067.1 GCA_947258835.1 uncultured Pirellulales bacterium | reverse complement strand
GTCCTCGGCATGATGCGCGCCCACCCAATTGCGGCTAAAGGGATCCTGCTGCGCGACCAAGAATTCGGCCCCCTCGCGGTACCAATCGTGCTCCCCAATAAAGCGCCTCGCAGTCAGCCGCCCCACCCGCTCCAGGCCATACAAATAATAGTAGTGCCACACACTTCCCTGACCACGCTGCTCAGGATTCCGCCTCGCCGAAGGATTCCGCCGCACCGAAAAGTTCTGTGCCAACCAATTCAAACCGGACTCTAAGGAATTATCTACTGCCTGTGGCTGACAGCATTGCACCTGATCCTGGCGAATCACCGCATTGGGTGGTCGCACGTGTCCGGAACAAATCACCGTGGCGGCAATGCCCGCACAGGTCATGCTTCCCGAGCCTTTTTGCCAATTGGCTTGGTAGCCCCAAGATCCGCGCGGAGTTTGGCAACCCCGCCAATAGTCCAAGGCCTTTTGCCAGGTGTCTGGTTGGACCACAGCCCCAACCCGCTCGGCTTCATGCAAGGCCAACACGGCAAATTGAGAATTGCTATTGTCGCCACCACCGCGGGGATAGGACCAACTCCCCGCTTCCAATTGCACCGACTCCAGCCAGCCCACATTCCGCTGGATGAGTGGAAAATCACGCTGCGGTTCGGCTGCGGCAAAGACCATGGTCTGCAGCGCCGTGCTGTACGTAGCCTCTGGCTCCAGCTTGCGCAAAAAACCAAGCGCTTGCTGAATTTGTGGATGCTGGGGCTCCACGCCCGCATTGAGCAGGGCCAAGGCACATAAGGCGGTCACCCCGCCGGGGTAACGCTGGACTTCATTCCAACGACCACGCTGCACGCTTTGCTCGCTCAGCAAATATTTCACACCGCCCTCAATGGCCCGACGGACTTGGTTGGCAGTGATCGGACCGGCAAGCTGCTGCGCCCGCGCTACGCCAGGCCACAGACAAAGCAGCACGAGCAGCTGCAGGACTTTCACCTGCCGCAAGTGCCACCCAATACTGCCCACAAAATCCTTACCAGCGTTGGGTGACACCGACAGTCGTGCGGAGAGAACTTTGCCAGAGAGTGGATGGGTTCGAACGATTGTCGGCGGGCGCAGCCCAGGAGGTAATTTGCCTGGGAAACCTCCCAAACCTCCTGTGCTACGCACACCGACAATCGGCCGATAAAAACTTGTGTTCATGGTCACGCCAACTCCGGCCGACTGTCGGTGGCACCCAACGCTGGTAACGATTTTCCCCAGAAAAAAAGGGGGTAGCCCAGGTTGGCGCAGCCTACCTGGGCGGCGCAGCCGCCAGAGGTTGTTTTACTGTGTTTTACTGCACATCTCAATATAGGCTAAGTTCTAGCTTTCCCCGATGTTCCTGCTCAGCGCAGCGGTGCTCGTGCTCGTGCTCGTAATCGTCGTTTGTATTGGACTCCGCCGACGATTCCGCCACACCATTGAACTTCATCGTCGCACGGTAAACGTCGAGTCAATCATGGTCCAAGATGGGCTCGGTCATCGGAGCTGCTCTTCGATTACGAGCACGAGCACGAGCACGATGAATTCCATGAGCCAGAACCTCTGTTGCTGCCATCTTGCTGGGCCGTTGGATACTCCCCATGTGGTTTTGCGATAGCCCTTAAAGTTCCCTAGAAACCTCTTGTGACTGCGTCACATCGGTAGGCTTCGCCAACCGATGCCACCCACGGATGGCCAATCCGTGCCAGTCCGTCCCTGCACCCGCCACTGCCCACTAAAATCGTTACCAGCGTTGGGTGCCACCCGCAGTGCCACTTAGGGCACCCAACGGAAGCCCGGTATTTCGCGAGCAACAGGCTAGCGGTGGATTCATGGGCCGCACAAACATCAATAAACAACTCAAATTGAAAACGGGGCCTCCATGAAGCCGGTAAAGCCCGAGAAAACAGCCCCCTTTTCCGTACCGCGGCGGCTCGCAACGAAACCTGGTTGAGACGCGGATGGAGTTGGCTTTTCCGGCCTAAATCGGCTAGCACTGGGCGCACCTGTTTTCACTTAAAGTAAACAACCTGCTCCTCAACTGTCGGGACTGCCTCTTATCGTAAGCTGCGATAGCTGAGGAAACAATGCATGTACATTGTCCGGCAGCTGGAGGGCCGATAGAATTGATACCGTAGTGCCACCCCAGTAAAGGAATTGCACTTCCTGAGATAGCGGCCGGAGGTCGCCATCTCAGGAAGGAAAAAGGGAGCGTTTAAGCGGGTACAGAAAGGGAGACCTGTTGCGATTATCCCAGAGCGAGTCTTCACGATCGACTTTGATTCAGATCAATTTACTTCTGTAAGAATGGCCTCCGGCCGTTCTTTCAGAAACTGCAGTAAAGGAACCAACGTTGACCGAAAAAAAACGCAACTTGGGCGATATTTTAAAGGACTTTCGCCAGCACCGGCTGATTATGCAGCAAGAACTGCAAAAGGTGATCATCGGTCAAGACGAGGTGATTGAACAAATCTTCGCCGCCATCTTTACCCGAGGACATTGCTTGCTGGAAGGCGTGCCCGGTCTGGCCAAAACTCTCATGGTGAGTACCTTGGCCCAAATCCTGGATCTGAATTTTAAACGGATCCAATTCACGCCCGACTTGATGCCGTCGGACATCACCGGTACCAACGTGCTGGACGAAGATGAACATGGCCGCCGCAGCTTTCGCTTTGTAGAAGGCCCCGTCTTCACCAATATCTTGCTGGCCGACGAAATCAATCGCACCCCGCCCAAGACTCAAGCCGCCTTGCTCCAAGCCATGCAAGAACGTGAAGTCACCGTGGGCCAAACCACCTACCCCCTGCCCGATCCCTTTTTTACCATCGCCACGCAGAACCCGATTGAACAAGAAGGCACCTACCCCCTGCCCGAAGCGCAGTTGGATCGCTTTATGTTCAATATCAAGGTGGATTACCCCTCGGCCGCCGAAGAGGAACAAATCCTGACCTCCACCACGCGGCATGAACAGCCGGAAGTCTCGCAGGTGCTATCGGCCCGGGCTATTTTGAATTTACAAAAACTGGTCGGCTCGGTGGCTGTCAGCGAATACATCATCAAATATGTGGCCTCCGTGGTCCGGGCCACGCGACCTCGAGACGAGTCGGCACCGGAGTTTGTCCAAGAACTGGTCGATTGGGGAGCCGGCCCGCGGGCAGGCCAGTTTCTGATCCACGGCGGCAAGGCCCTCGCCGCCATGGATGGCCGCTTCACCGTGGCCATCGAAGACATTCAAAAGGTCGCCCTCCCCGTGCTGCGTCACCGCGTCAGCACCAACTTCCAGGCCCAAGCCGAGGGACTTTCCACAGAAGACGTGATCGCGCGTTTGTTGGAAACGATTCCCGTGCCGGAGATACCAAAATATGGTGGGCAGTAGGCCGTGAGCACCGTCGAAAAATATCTCAAGCCCGCAGTCATCCGCCAGATTTCTCGGCTCGACCTCCGCGCGCAGTTTATTGTGAAAGGTTTTCTGCAAGGCCTGCATGCCAGTCCATTTCACGGTTTTTCCGTGGAGTTCAGCGAGCACCGCAAATACACCCCCGGCGACAACCCGGACAATATCGATTGGCTCGTGTATGCCAAGACGGACAAGTACTACGTCAAAAAATTCGAGGCCGAAACCAACCTCACAGGCTACCTAGTGATGGATTTGAGCGCCTCGATGGCCTACACCTACCGGCAAGAGCTGTCCAAGTTTGAATACTCGATTTGCTTAGCGGCGGCGCTGTGTTACTTGATGATCCATCAAAACGATCCGGTGGGACTGATTACCTTTGGGGAAAAGATTGTCGATAGCCTGGCCCCCAAGTCAAAACGCCAGCAAATTGGCAATATCTTGTCCCATCTGGCCAAACTCCAACCCCGCGATAAGACGGATCTGGGGCGGAGTTTGGGCCAACTGGCCGCCATGTTACGCCATAGCAGTCTGATCATGCTGTTTAGTGATTTGCTCGGCGACCCGGATGAGACGATCGCCGCCCTCCGCCAACTGCGTCACGGCGGGCATGACGTTATTCTCTTTCATGTGCTGGACCAGGCCGAAGTGGAATTTCCCTTTGCAGGGTTGGTGGAACTGACAGACCCCGAGTCGCACACCAGCCTGGAAGTCAACGCGGATGCCTATCGAACCGACTACTTGGCCGAGATGGCCGAATTTCGCCGGCGCTACCAGCGGGAGTGCCGCCAAAGCGGAATGGACTACGTGCCGCTAGATACCAGCATGCGCTTTGATCATGCCCTCACCGAATATCTCGTCAACCGGCGCAACCGGGGATAAGCCATGGGTTTTATGACACCCGCCTTGCTGCTCGGCATCCCCCTGGTGGGGCTACCGGTGATCCTGCATTTGATCATGCGCCGGCAACCACAGCAGCTGGTGTTTCCCGCCCTGCAGTTCGTCCGCAGCCGACAACAGGCCAATCGACGCCGCTTCACACTCCGTCATTGGTTGCTGCTGGCGCTGCGCTGTCTGCTGGTGGCAGGTCTGGCCTGTGCGCTGGCGCGACCGACTGTCAGTAGCGGTGGCGGTAAGGCAGGAGCGCCCCTGGCGGTTGCGCTGGTGCTCGACAATTCGCTCCGCATGCAGTACGTCCAAGAAAATCAAACGCGGCAGGCGGCGGCCACCGAGATGGCCCAAGCGCTGGTGGAACGCTTGCCCGAGGATGCGGAGATCGCAGTCGTGAACCTCCGCCGCACGGCAGGCAGTTTTGTCGTGGACCGTGGTACAGCCACCGCGCGACTGCGCAATCTACTGCCCACCAGCAGTCCCCGCCCGCTGGAAACAGCCGTCCGCGAGGCCATTGAGTTGGTGGCCGACCGCCCCGAGCATCGCCCCGAAGTTTTTTTGTTTAGCGACCTGAGCGCGGCCACCTGGACCACGGCGGCCATCGAGTCCATCCACACCGCGCTGACCGCGGCGCCGGAGGTGCAACTCTATGTCGTGGACGTGGGCGTCCAGGAACCGCGCAATCTGGCCTTGGGCCAGCTGGGGATCCGCCACGATATCCTCAGCCCCGGCGAATCACTCCACCTAGAAGTCCCTGTCCACGCGATCGGTAGCACCGCGCCTCCGCTCCTGGAGCTGTACCTGGAACCGTCGACCGGGCCCGCCATCAAACGGGGGCAGCAGGTGGTGGCACTGAACGATAATGGCCAGGGCCTGGCCACCTTCGAGCTCAGCGAGCTGCCGCTGGGAGTGCATCAAGGCACGCTCCAACTCGCCACCAGTGATCCCTTGCCAGTCGACAATACCCGCTATTTTACCGTTGAGGTCCGGCCGCCGACGGAAGTCTTGTTGCTGGGAGCACAAGCTAGCGACGCCCTTTTCCTCCGCGAGGCCCTCAGCCCGGCTCTGCTGGGTGAGCATCAGGCGGCCCGCTTTGTCTGCCATACCCACACCTTGGCCCAGGCCGCCAGTTTGGACCTCACGGACTACGCGGTGGTCGCGCTGCTGGATCCTCCACCACTGCCCGAAACATTTTGGCAGGCCCTGGTTTCCTTTGCCGCAGACGGCGGGGGCGTGGGTCTCTTTTTAGGCCAGCGGGCCCGGCTCCATGAATTCAATACGGGCACGGCCACACAACTTTTACCGGGCCCACTCAAACTCCAGTCCCGCGCTGCGACCCGGCTGCGGCCGCATTCCTGGGCGCATCCCATCCTGGCCGGGCTCAAAGATTATGCGGCCAATATTCCCTGGCAGGTTTATCCTATCTGGAAATACTGGGAGTTTTCCCAACTGACCCCCGATGCCTACGTAGTGCTGCGATTCGCCAACAACCGGCCCGCCATCGTAGAGCGCCCGCTGGGGCGAGGCCGGGTGCTGACCATGACCACACCCGTGTCCGATCCGCTCGAACCGCCACAGCGCGAAGCCTGGAACTGGCTGCCTACCGGACCGGAGCCGTGGCCGTTTGTAGCACTAGCCAATCAACTGGTGGCTTATTTGGCCCAACAGGACCACGAGTCCTTAACCTTTTTGGCCGGCGATACGGTAGCCCTGAGATTGCCCTCCCAGCAAGGTGTGTCGGCCTATGTCCTGCGTCAGCCCACCGGCGAATCGCTCCGCCGCACACTGCCACCCGGCGAAGAGCTGATTCGGATTGGTACCACCGACCATTTGGGACATTACCGCGTGGCCTCCGGTGGCAAGGCCCGACCCCTCCGCCTCGGATTTAGTGTCAACGCACCGTCGTCTACAAGCGATTTACGACGGGTGGATCCCGGGCAACTGACCTCCGCTGGGCTCGCCAACCAAATTCAACTGGCCCGCACCTGGGAGGAAGTGGAGCTCTATGTCGACCTGGCCCGCAGCGGTCGCGAGCTGTTTGCTTGGGCAATCACCTGCGTGGCCTTGGTCTGGAGTGCAGAACACCTGCTCGCCAATCGGTTTTACTCCTACAAAAATAAGCTTCTTGAACTGCCCACCCGGAAGCGGCATTTTCATCCGTCCGGGTGACGCAGGCATGGTGGCTCAAAGTGAAAAGTTGGTCGTTTGAGATTCTCTGGGAGCGCATCGTGAGTGGTTGGAGTGTAGCACCCATCGGAGGATGGTGGTGGACCCTGGTGGTGGCCGGTGTGCTGGCAGCGGTGCTGCTGGTAGGGCCTAGCCGCATGTCGCGGCGGCAGCGGACTGTCCTGGTCACCTTGCGAGGCCTCACCGCACTGCTGCTGCTGTTGGCCATGCTGCGTCCATCGTGGGTCACCAGCCACACCCGCCGCTTGCCGGGCTCGTTGGTACTGCTCCTGGATAGCTCCCGCAGCATGCAAATTAGCGACTCGCGAGGGGATGACACCCGCTGGAACGCGCTGGGCTCCCTGCTGGACACCGTGGCAGAGCAATTGGCCCAGCTGGCCGAAACCTGGGACCTCAAACTGTACCTATTTGACGAAACCATCCGCCCAGTCCGCATGGAAGATGGCCGGCCGCAGCTGCCAGACCAACCCCCAGGCGCGCAGACGGCCGTAGGTTTTTGCCTGGAAAATGTTTTGGAGCAGGAGTCGCGGCAACGTCTGGTGGCCGTGCTGCTGCTTAGCGACGGTGCCCAACGGGCCTTTCCCCCCCGCGACGTCCAGCCCCAAACCATTGTCCGCCGGATGGCCGTCGACAATATCCCCCTGTATACCCTGGCCTTCGGCAAGCCGGCCCTCGGCCTGCAATCGGACCTCCGCGTGGAAGACGTGCTCGTAAATGACGTCGTCTTCGCCGACACCCCCGTAACCGTCCAGGCCACCATCGCCGCGGACGGCTATGCCAATCAAAATTACAAAGTCCAGCTGCTGTGGGAAAATCCAGACGGTGCTCTGGAAGTGGTCGCCACCCACCAACTGCAGGTTGATCAGCAGCCACGCCAAACGATCCCGCTCACCTACACTCCCCGGCTGCCGGGCGAGTACAAAGTTACCGTGCAGATTGAATCACCGGCAGGTGAGTTGGTGCAATCGAATAACCGGCACAGCACATTTGTCACGGTGCAGAAGGGCGGCGTGCAGGTGCTTTACCTGGCCGGGGCCTCGCGCATCGGCGGACAAGCGGGCATTGAACCACGTTTTCTGCGGGCGGCCTTGGCGGCCCATCCGGACTTCCACGTCCGCTACGAATTATTAAATTATCGCAAACCTCAACTGGATCTGCGAAACTTGTTGGAAGAGGGTAAGTTTGACGTTTTTCTCCTCGGCAACGTGGATGTCAACGCGCTCAATCAGCCGACCTGGAAGTGGCTGGCCCAGCGTGTGGAGCGAAGTGCTGGCTTGGCCATGCTGGGTGGCTTCCACAGCTTTGGTCCGGGCGGATTTCGCAACTCGCCCCTGGCACCCGTGCTGCCCGTCGGGATGGGACGCGCCGAACGACAGAACTTTGGCGAACCACCGCGGGCAGACATGCATCTGCCGGGCCCGCTTAAATTTTTACCCCGGCCGCTGGGGAACCAACTGCATCCGATGGTCCAGATTCAAGATCAGCAACAGCAACCCGTGGATTGGTCCGCACTGCCTGAGCTGGACGGTGCCAACCGGTTGGAGCGAACCCAAGTCAAACCCAACGCCCTCACGATCGCCACCGACGCAGCCGGTTGGCCCTTGCTGGTGGCCGGTGCCTGGGGGGACGGCCGTACGCTGGCGCTGGCGATCGACTCCACCTGGCACTGGCAGCTGGAGGGTTTTGGCGATGTACACCGCCGCTTCTGGCGACAGCTGGTGCTGTGGCTGGCCCGCAAAGATGCCACGGAGGGCGCGGCGGTATGGGTCCGCCTGGACGGACGCCGTTATCAACGGGGGAGTCGGGTCCAATTTAGCTGGGGTGCCCGTGACGCCGCAGGTCAGCCCCAACCAACAGCCCCCCTCGAAGTGGCAGTAGAACTCCCGGATGGTTCGCTACTGCCCGTGCCAGGTAGTCGCCGGGGAGATCACTGGAGTGCAGGTTTTACGGACACCAAGTTGCCGGGCGATTACCGCGTCACCGTGCGTGCCGCCGCCGAGACCGCCGGGAGCGCCCAAGCACGCTTCACCGTGCCGGATGTGGATTTGGAACTGGACCAGCCGGCAGCCGAACCTACCTTCCTGGCCTCCCTCGCCGATCTCACGGCCGCGGCCGGTGGCGCTGGTTTGGCACCGGAAGAACTGCCCGAACTGCTGCGGCAGCTGGAGGCACGCACCTCGGAATTCGAAGAGCGCGTGGAGCACAAACAAACGCTGTGGGATACCTGGCCCATGCTGCTCACGCTGGTAGGCCTGCTGGGCAGTGAATGGTACTTGCGCAAGCGGTGGGGATTGGTGTAAACGGAGCGCCAAGATCGGCGGGCCCCTGTCATTCCCGCGCAGGCGGGAATCTAGGCCATTCGCGGGCCTCCGTAAAAGCACCACGTCATACTAACCGCGACCGGGAGCTAGAACGAATGAGGAAGGCTTCTGGATTCCCGCCTGCGCGGGAATGACGTAAGGGCGGCCAGGTCAGCCGTTCCCCGTCATTCCAGCGCGCCGCCCTGTCATTCCCGCGTAGGCGGGAATCCAGACCAACCGCACACCATTAAGGAGACGTCACATCGAGAAAACAAAGGTGAAACAAAGGTGTCAGCGATTAACCCCAAGAGGTTGTATCCCCTGCCGAGCCGACGACGGACGCTGCACAACCGCCTGTGGGATCGCACCCGTATTTTGCGCCTGGGGCGTGGTGCGCTCTGGCAGACTCCAACTTCGCTCACCTTCCCCAGATGGTCGGAAATGCGTGTGTGCCAAGGCGTCTACGCCGCCTTGGCACACACGCACCCCTTGAATTAGGGGTTCTCTCTGGTAGGCTGGCTGGAAATCAAAATTCCTATCATTCATTGCACCTTCTCCAAGAC
>CAMYJY010000066.1 GCA_947258835.1 uncultured Pirellulales bacterium | reverse complement strand
AGCCAAATGACGCAGCCTGCTCGAAAGATCGGTTGTAAGTGCAACTGCTTCTTGAAGATAAATTTTATCCTTAGCATAACTTTGAAGGGTCCGTTGGCATAGGACGTAACGCATAATGGCAGTTGCTCTTACTACCTGACTACTGCAGATGGCTGAAGTATTACGAAACATGAACCAGCAACGTGATGTCACCCACCTTAGCCGAAGGGCGATAGCCCCGGTTCTGGCGCGTCTCACGGAACCGGGGCTATCGCCCACCGGCTCATTGGTGGGGAGGGCTCTTTCGGTGTACGTTAGATTTTTTTTTGCGGAGAGCAATTGCCGTGCGCAGCGCGTTGAGCTCCCGCTCGAAACCGCCCGAGAGAATTGGAAAGCGGCACCAGGTTTTGGGATCCAGATTCTCGTCATCCACATGAAACGAAGGGGCGTAGCGTTCCCGCTTCCATTGGTTGCGACACCACAGTCGAAAAAAGCGTTCGACCCACTGGCCCAGCTGTTCCTGATCGTGTTGGGGATAGGCGTCTTGGAGGGCCTGCCAGACGGTTACGGGCAGCAGCTTGTCACGAATTGCCAGCCGCTCAATGGTGTCCAGCACCTGGTAGGGCATCAGGTCCTGTTCATCGGTTTGGCCGGCAGTGGTGGGGCGGAGTTCGGCGGTCGGTTGCTGGCTGGTGACCACCTGCAGGGCGGGGAGGGGCCCGACGCCCTCGGGGCCGGTCTGCTCCAGCCAAGCCAGCCACTGCAGTAAATAGGCCTTGTCGATGCCGGTGATGGGGGCCAGCCCACCGCAGGTGTCGCCGTCCATGGTGGTATAACCCACGGCCGCCTCACTACGGTTGCCCGTCGCCAGCAGCAACGCTCCGCGGAGGTTGGCCAGCAGCCAAGCCCCCGGCCCGCGGGCCCGGGCTTGGATGTTTTGGAGGGCGATGTCGTCCGTTTCCCAATCCAGTGGTCGCTGGGTGGCTTGGGTCACCAGGTCGACATACCCATCCACCAGGGCGTCCAGATTCCACTCCAAAAACTCAGCCCCGATGGCTGTGGCGATGGTTTCCGCGGCCTGGCGTGTGACGGGGCCACTATTGCGGGTGGCCTGATACACGCAGGTTGCCAGTCGTCTGACAAACGCTGGCTGGTCGGACGCGTCGGCCAGCTGCGGGATGTGGGCCAGCTTTTGCCCCCATGCCTGGGGGCCGAGCTCCGCCAGGCCCAGCTGGACCATCAGCCATACCATGGCCGCCACGGCGGAGGAGTCCGCGCCGCCACTCAGTGAGATCACAAAGCCACCCGCGCGGCTTTTGCGGAGGTAATCAAAAAGCGCCAGCGGCACTGCCCGGGCGAATTCCTCGGCTTTGGGTGCCGGAGAGACATCCCACGAGGACGCCGGGGTCGGGGGACGGGGTGTCTCGGGCGCCCGTATGCTCAGCGGCACGGAAACAGTTTTGCCACCAAGCTCTACTTTCTGAGGGAGCGGCCGTTGGGCTTGGTCGCGTCGCGTCACCGCCAGATCAATATCAGCGGTGGCCAGGACCCAATCGGCAAACGACAAGCGTGGACCTGCGGCCACCATCTCTCCGGCGCTGGCCAGCAGCGTGCCACCGTCAAAAATGGCCCTTCCGGACTCGTTGCCTAGCAGATTGGCATAGGCATAACTGACTTGAAAATCCCGCGCCGCCCGCAACACAAACTCCCGGCGGAGTTCTTGTTTGCCGAAGGCAAAATGGCTGGCACTCGGATTGAGCAGGATGTCGGCCCCCCGCCGGGCCAATTGCTCACCGGGTCGCTGGTCCACCCAGGCATCCCGGCAGATTTCCAGACCGATTTTTATGCCCCCGCAGTCGTAGAGCAGATCGCCTACCGGATAGGTTTTGCCATCCAGGTGGATGTTGCCATCCAGGTGGATGTCACGAACTTGGCCCGCGGGCCAAGGTTGGAACCAGCGGGGTTCGTAATGGATGCCGTCTCCTGCCAAGTGTTGCTTGGCAGTAAAACCCACCAACCGACCATCGCAGACAACGGCCACGGCATTGTAGAGCACCCCCTCTACCGCCAGTGGTAATCCAAAAGTTGTGACCAGGTCTGCTGTCTCATCAATCAGTTCGGTCAGCATGGTTAGCGCTGTCTGTTGCACCTCCGGCGACAAAAATGCGTCTTCGCAGCCATAGCCCGTGATGGCCAGTTCGGGCAAGCACAGCACTGCCGCCTGGGCCTGCCGGGCCGCGGTGAGGGCCGCGATGAGGTGGTCGCGATTGGTGTCCCAGGCCAGCGGGGTTTGATTGATCCCGGCCGCAGCCAGTCGTAGTTTGGTCATCCCGGCAGTATAACGTGCCTCAGTACCGGTATGGTAGTTGCCGCGCTCTCTCAGGTGGGGCTGCGCCTGGGCTGCTAAAAATTGGGAGTTGTTTCTCACGGAGGCACAGAGACACGGAGACGGTAGAGTCGTTTCGCTTCTGCGCTGCAAACGTGCCATTTCTCCCCGGGTGGCACCCAACGCTGGTAACGATTGATCCTAGGAGAGAGGGACGGGATTTACGCCAGACCAGCCGCCGGATTCCCGCTGCTCTCCTACGTCATTCCCGCGCAGGCGGGAATCCATAAAGTACGAGAACCTTTCCGAGTGCCTGGATTCCCGCCTGCGCGGGAATGACTGGAACACCCAATACTGCCACTGAAATCGTTACCAGCATCCCAGGGTGGCACGGGCTGTTTTTCTTCGTACTCGTACTCAGCAGCGGCTGAGTACGAGTACGATCAACGCTAGCAACCACACTCACGCGAAGCCCAACGGGTATCGATTCGCACCCCGCACCCCACAACCCACAACCCACAACCCACAACTCGCAACCCACAACCCACAACTCGCAACTCGCAACCCACAACTCGCAACTCGCAACTCGCAACTCGCAACTCGCAACTCGCAACTCGCAACTCGCAACTCGCAACTCGCAACTCGCTACCTTGCTACCTTGCTACCTTGCTATGCAAGGTGCGCGATGGAAACCGCGGTGGTAGCCGGGAGGATAGCAGGTTGGGGAGCCGTAATAGTGTTCTTCGATAAGGACTGGCGGCCGCGCGGCCAGCCGGGGGGCGGGCGGGTTTTGCATGGTTTGGATCACCTCGGTGGGTACGCCTTGCTGATGCAAGTAAATCACATCGCTGGCTGCCAAGGGGGCGGCCACTCCGGAGGTGCGGATATAATTTTGGATTAGTCGCGGGTCGACGCCGGCCTGATTCATGGAGACCACTTCTTGGATATTGGCGGCGCCCGATTGGACTTGGCGTCCCAGCTGGGCTGCTATTTCAGCCCGGTTTTGCGCGGCCAGTTGATCCATTTCACTACCGACGGCAGCCCCGGTCAGGGCCCCCAGGCCCGCACCGATGAGCGCGCCGTTACTTGCGCTGCCTCCGGTGGCATCCCCAATAAGGGCCCCCGCGCCGGCCCCGGCCAGCGCTCCAAAACCCGCGCCGCGATCCGCGTAGTAGGGCGAACGACAACCGATTGTCGCCATGGCCAGGAGTGAGAGGATCCAGATACGAAGACACAAATGCAGCATAAAAACACCTGTTCCGTACTACGAACGATCAAAATCTTTGTAGATTGCGCAAATTTGAGTGCATCAAATAGAACCACCAAGACACGAAGTTTCTCTGGAATCCCTACTTTGTGTCTTCAGGGTTCAAATTATTTTCATATATGTCCATGTATCTTGTGTCTGTTTGCTTGCGGCCAGGCCGCCCTCCGCCCTCCAGCGGGATCGTCTCAGGCCGTGGGGAGCAGGTCAAGAGAGACCTGCGGCGGTCGAATCCCTGATATCTGCCGTTCTTCCGCGGCCATATGGCCCTGCTAGCTGGCAGGGAAGGTCTTATTTTCGCCCAGAAATCTTCCTCGCCGGTACCGGTCCTGCTTGCATTGGTGGGCTGGGTTCCGTATACTTAGATCACTCGGGATTTGTGGCCGCTTGCAGCCGAAACTGCTAAAGAGCCAACAACGCGTTACCAAGACCAGAACAGCAAGCATTGGTAACAACAACTTAGCAACAGCCGCATTCGCCGAGAGCCGATGCGGTTTTTTCATGCGCTGACGCAGAGCAGTGGTACGTACTTTTTATTGTCTTCCAAACCAATGAGCATTATGAGCATGTCGCGTGCAGCCCACGGTGATGCGTCCCAGGGGACGGCCGATCTGTCCACCAAGTCGGTCCATGCGGGGGAGGCGTTGCCCAAGCCGGGCAATTCCATTGCCGATCCAATCTTTTGCAGCTCGACCTATAGTTTTGAAAACTCGCAGGCACTGCTGGATTTTTTGGAGCAGGATGCGTCCCGCGATGAATATGGCCGTTATGGCCATCCGGGGCAGCGGACGGTGGAGCACAAGCTGGCGGCTTTGGACGGGGGCGAAGCTGCCGTGTTGTTCGCCAGTGGCATGGCGGCGATCGTAGGCCTGTTGATGGCCAAATTGAGCGCGGGCGACGAAGTGGTGTTTTTTGATGAGTGTTACCATCGCAGTCGTGAGTTCTGCACAGCGCACCTGGCGCGCTTTGGTGTGCTGACCCACCAGGTGGCCACCGGCGACTACGAGGCGATGGCAGCGGCCATCACACCGCGGACCAAGTTGTTGATCAGTGAGTCGCCTACCAATCCCCACTTAAGTTGTATTGATGTGGAACGGTTTGCCGAGCTGGGTCGGCAGCACGGTATCGAAACACTCATTGATGCCACCTTGGCCACCCCAGTCAACCTGCAGCCGCTGGCGGCAGGGGTCGACTACGTCTGTCACTCGGCCACCAAATACTTGGGCGGCCACAACGATTTGCTGGCCGGCGTGGTGATTGGCGGTGAGGAAAAACTGGACCCCATCCGCCAGCTGCGGGGGGTGATGGGCCCGGTCAACGCGCCGCAGAACGTGTATTTGCTCAATCGTGGCCTGAAGACCTTTTCGCTCAGAATGGAGCGTCACAACCAAAATGGGCAGCGGATCGCTGATTTTTTGGCGGACCACCCGCGGGTGGAACACGTGTATTATCCCGGCTTGAAGTCCCATCCCACGCATGCAGTGGCGCGGCGGACGATGCGGGGCTACGGTGGGCTGGTGACCTTTTTGGTGCGGGATGCCGACTGGCGGCAAACGGCTGCAGTGGTGGACGCCGTCAAGATCCCGCGGATTGCCCCCAGCCTGGGCGGCGTGGAGTCGCTGATCGAGCAGCCGCTATTGATGAGCTATTACCATGTGTCGCCCGAGCAGCGGCGGGTGATCGGCATCAACGACAACATGATCCGGCTGTCCTGTGGCATCGAAAATACCGAGGATCTGATTGCCGATTTGGCCCAAGCCCTGGGGGGCTAGGTCCCACCTTTTCGAGGTATGCGAGATGTGAGATGTGAGATGTGAGATATTTGATGTGAGGTACGACCTCAGCTCCACCTTTTCACACAACGACAAACTAGCCGAGAATTTTGAACCACGACGAAACAACGGAAACGACGTCCACCACGAATCAACAAACGAAAAAAGTTACTATTCAGCCAAATGACGCAGCCTGCTCGAAAGATCGGTCGTAAGTGCAACTGCCCTTTGAGGATATGTTGAATCCTTAGAGTAACTTCGAAGGGCTAGCTGGCAAAGGACGTAACGTATGATGGCAGTTGCTCTTACGACCTGCCTACTGCAGATGGCTGAAGTATTACCGAAAAAGTAAGTCCCTGTTCGTCGTTGCGTTGTTTCGTTGTGGTTCCTTTGCTGCCAGTGAGTTCAGAGCAAACCTGACGTAGCGAGCGTCTATGAAATCAGAATCTGGTGGTACCACGTCCGCAGGGGAGTTTGATGGAATTTAGAACACGGGCCATCCATGTTGGCCAAGAAAAATGCCCGCAGACCGGGGCTGTTGTGCCGCCGCTGCATGTGGCTTCCACCTTTGTGCAACCGGGGGCAGGCGAGTGGGGCGAATACGACTATTCGCGGAGCGGAAATCCCACCCGCAAGTCTTTTGAAACCACGCTCTCTTCGCTGGAAGGGGGGCAGGGCGGCCTGGGGTTTGCAAGTGGCATGGCTGCTATCCACTGCGTGATCTCCATGCTGCAAGCCGGTGACCATGTGCTTGCCGGCAGCGATATCTACGGCGGTACCTATCGGTTGCTGCATCAGATCACCCAGCGGGCGGGGATTGAGGTCGGTTTGGTCGATACGACCGACCTGGCCCAGCTGGAGGCGGCCTTTACGCCGGCCACCAAACTGGTTTGGATCGAGAGCCCCGGAAACCCGCGGCTGATGATTACCGACATTGCGGCCGCGGCGGACCTGGCCCACCGCCAGGGCGCGTTGTTGGGAGTGGACAGCACCTTTGCCACCCCCGTCCTGACCAGGCCACTGGAGTGCGGCGCGGATATCGTGATGCATGCCGCCACCAAATACATTGGCGGACATAGCGACTTGATGGGGGGAGCCCTCGTCGTTGCCGAGCAGCGGCTCTACGACGAGCTTTATTTTATTCAAAACGCCACCGGTGCCATCATGGGCCCGTGGGAGGCCTTTTTGGCTTCGCGGGGACTCAAAACGCTGGAGCTGCGGGTACGGGAGCAGAGCGCCACCGCCGCCCATCTCGCCAGCTGGCTCCAGCAACACCCGCAAGTCCAGCGCGTCCTCTACCCTGGTCTCCCCGACCACCCGGGGCACCGATTGGCCACCCGGCAGATGGACGGCGCGTACGGGGCCATGCTCTCCTTCGAGCTGGCTGGTGATTACGATCAGGCCAAACGTTTTGCCGAAGCGACCCAGCTGTTCCAACTGGCCGTGAGCCTGGGGGCCGTTGAATCACTCATTGAGCAACCGGCTTCCATGTCGCATGCCAGTTATGCTGCCGCGGACCGCGCTCGCTATGGCATTACCGATGGGCTGATCCGATTGTCGGTGGGGCTGGAGGCCTATGAGGATTTGCGGGCGGATCTGGCACAAGCGTTTACCGAGTCGTTCCAAGACTCCTGACCAAACCGAACCGGCAGTTCCACCGCTGGGGCCACCCGCTGCAAATACGCGCTCCGCGGGATTTCGATCGCACCCAGACGTCCGGTGTGTGGGGTCCATTGCTGGACGTCCAGCAAAACGTAGCCTTGCAGCCGTAGGTGTTGGACCAGATAGTAGAGGGCCACTTTGGAGGCGTCGCGGCGGTAGTAAAACATGCTCTCGGCGGCAAACAGTCCACCCAGGGCCAGGCCATAGGTACCGCCAGCCAGCTGGCCGTCGTGCCAGACCTCGACGCTATGGGCATGGCCCAGGGTGTGCATGTGTTGGTAGGCTTCCTGCATTTCCGCGGTGAGCCACGTGGCCCCTGCCCGCTGTTGGGCCGTAGCGCAGCCTGCCAGCACATGGGCGAATGCCTGGTTGCAGGTGGCCTGGAACTCGCCTGCGCGAATTCTGCGGCGGAGACGGCGGGATACGTGCAAACCGTCCAGGGGCAAAATGGCACGCGGATCGGGCGACCACCACAGCATGGGCTCAGCGGGCTCCAGCGGCCAGGGAAAAATCCCCTGCCCATAGGCGTCGAGTAAACGGGGCGGACAGAGATCGCCGCCAATGGCCACTAGGCCGTCAGGTGTGGCCGCGGCCGGCGACGGAAAATATGTGGAAGGCGGCATCGGCATAAGGGATTTGAAGGAGATCGAAAGCCAGGCTGTCGGTGGGTGCCACCCCACATCAAATATCTCACATCTCACATCTCACATATCTCCACAAGGTGGGGCTCCGCTTTAGCCTACAGCGCACCGCGAGAATTTTGAACCACGACGAAACAACGGAAACCACGAATCACAACGGAAAGTTCAGTCCCTGTTCGTGGTCGCGTTGTTTCGTTGTGGTGCAAACTCCAGCATGTCACAGGGGCGGCCTTTTGCCCGGCGGTCCAGGTCCTCGGCCCGCGCATAGGCAAGCGCGCTCAAAAGATGGTAAACTGGCAGCTGCCGCAGGGCCCCGCTCTCCGGCATTTTCGGTTTCGCATGCTTAGCCCGCAGGACAACCTCATGGAGTACGAATCTCCACCACAATCGGAAGAGCTGGTTGGGCCCGCGCAAGCTGCCTCCGTGACGCAGCAGGAGTTATTTCGGCTACGGCGTTTGTTGTGGATTTTGGGTGTGGCGGTGGTCCTGTTGCTGGTGCCCACGCTGATAGAACGGGTGCAGTATGCATTCACCGCCGGTGCGGAGCGGGCCCGCTACGATGTGGCGCGTGAGCACATGCCTACCATGAATCTGGGCATGATTTCGGATGCCTCGCGGTTGTTGGCCCAGTATGTGGGGCCCAGCGTGGTCAACGTCAGCACCAGCCGAGGCCGTGCCCAGGGGTCGGGGGTGATTGTGGACCCGGCCGGCTATATCGTCACCAACGAGCATGTGGTGCGGGGGGCACGCACGGCCGAAATCCAGCTCAGCGACGGCCGCCGCGGCACTGCCAGCGTGGTGGGGCGGGATGCTGGAGTGGACGTGGCGGTGTTGAAGACGGAACTCGACGATTTGATTGCCGCGATGTGGGGTGATAGCGATCATTTGGATGTGGGAGATTTGGTCTGGGCCGTAGGTAGTCCGTTTGGTTTGCAGCAGACGATCACCTTTGGCATCGTCAGTGCGAAAGAGCGCCGGGGGTACATGGGGGTCTACAAAGAGTTTTTGCAGACCGATGCGGCGGTCAACCGCGGCAGTAGTGGCGGACCGCTGGTGAATGTCGCGGGCGAGGTGGTCGGTATCAATACGGCCATTATTGGCAGCACGTTTCAAGGCATCAGCTTTTCCATACCTAGTGTGATTGCACGTAAGTCGTATGAGCAACTGCGTGAGACCGGCTGGGTGGAACGCGGTTTTTTAGGGGTGCGTCCGGCAGCCGTTTCAGACAAGGTGGCGCGTCGGTTGGGGTTGAATCGCGAGCAGGGGGTCCTCATTACCCGCGTGGAAGAGGGGGCGCCTGCCAGCGTGGCCGGGCTCGAGCCGGGGGATGTTATCCTGAGCTGGGACGGCATCGAGTTTTCAGATCCCACCCTCATGAGCCGTGCCATTGCCGCCACCAAGATTGGCAAAGTCGTCCCCGTACAGATCATGCGCTACCGCCAGGGCGGCGCCCAAAAATTAACGCTACAAGTCCAAGTCGCCGCCCGCCCCCCAGATTCCCTGTAAGCAAACGAAGCAGGTACCAAGATCTATGACAGGCCACATGTTTTAAATCATGAGAGCACTGTAATTCCCACTGTCCTGAACCCACAACGCTACCCGCAACTCACATCCCACATCTCACATCTCACATCTCACATCTCACATCTCACATCTCACATCTCACATCTCACATCTCACATCTCACATCTCACATCTCACATCAAA
>CAMYJY010000065.1 GCA_947258835.1 uncultured Pirellulales bacterium | reverse complement strand
TAGACCACTGGCACTGCTACTGGATTCCCGCCTGCGCGGGAATGACTGGAACCCCTTAATACTGCTACTAAAATCGTTACCAGCGTTGGGTGCCACCCAAAGCTAGCAACCGCAGCTTAAAAAATCTCGCCCCGAGCCCCTAGTCCCTAGCCCCCCGTCTTCCATTCCAATTGGCGTTCCACGTATTTTGCCAAAATGTCCGTTTCTAGGTTCACGCGGTCACCGATTTGACGTTGTCCCAGCGTGGTCACGGAGAGTGTGTGGGGGATGAGGGCGATGCTAAAGCGGTTGGGCTCGACATCCACCAGCGTCAGGCTGACGCCATCGATGGCAATGGAGGCCTTGCTGGCCATTTGACGGGTCAACTTCTCGGATGTTTTGACCCAGATCGTCGACCACTCCGCATCATCGATCCGCTGGTCGATCACGCCCACTTCATCGACATGACCGCTCACGTAATGGCCCCCCAGGGGGTCTCCCACTTGCAAGGCCAATTCAATATTGACTTCAGCTCCAGCCTGCAGCTCTCCAAGATTGGTGCAGCGTAGCGTTTCCTCTCCAGCTTCAAAAGTCACGCGGTCATCCGCCACGGCCACCGCCGTGAGGCAGCAACCATTGATGGCTACGCTATCGCCTACCGCGACACCGGGCATCTGCGCCAGCACCAACCGCACTCCGGGACCATCGGGCTCCACCGCGTAGACGGGAACGAGTTTTTGTACCAATCCTGTAAACATGAGTTAAACCACCTGCTTCGAATTAGGGACACCCTTACGCTGTAACACGAGCGTGCCGGCGTGCAGGAGGGCCGGCACGACGGCATACAAACCGCAAAGTATGGGAATGGCATACCACCGCACGGCCACGAGAAACATCAAGGCAAACACAATCGTGACCACTTGCGAAAAACTCCGCTTGCCACGGAGAAACTGCACCACCAAGTGGGGATAGGTAATGCGCGAAACCATGAGCAACGAGACCACGGCGGCAAAGGGGGGCAAGGTCAGCTGAATCCACTGATCGTATTGTCGATAGGCCTCAAAGTTCACTTCATTCCGTAACGAGTAGGTCAGCATGGCAAAACTGGCAATCACGGCGGCCGCGGCCGGGGAGGGCAGGCCGGCAAAGGTGCCATGATCGTCCGCCTCGTCCGTCTCGACGTTGAAGCGTGCCAGGCGCAAAGCCGCACAGCAGGCAAACAGGGCCGCAATACTCCACACCGCTTCGTTATGCAGGCTGGTGAATTGGGGGCACATTTTGACGAGCAGGATGGCCGGGGCTACTCCAAACGAGACCAGATCGCACAGGCTATCCAGCTGACCGCCAAAATCGCTGGTCGTGCGTGTGAGCCGTGCCACCTGACCATCGAACATATCACAGAGCATGGCCAGGAAGATCAGACAGCCACCAAACATCAGGTTGTGGTTGGGGTCACCACTATCGAATAATTGTCGGGCCGTCTCGATGCCAGGCGTGGGCACCCAAGCCAATTCGCTCGGCTTGCCGATCCGCGACGCCACCACGATGGCAAAAAATCCACACACGAGGTTGCCCAGGGTAAACAGCGTGGGCAGGACAGCGATGGCTCGGACGGGTTTCATGCAGGGGCGCGGTAACTCGGTTCGTGGTATGTGGCCAACACCGTACTGCCAGCTTGAACTTTTTGGCCGACCTTCACAGCAACTTGGGCAGCATCGCGGGGCAGGATCAATTCGGTGCGGGAGCCAAGCTTAATCATACCAAACTTCTCTCCCCGCTGAACCGTCTGCCCCGGCTTGAGGGTGCAGACGATTCTGCGGGCAATCAGCCCCGAAATGGCCCGCACGGCCAGCCTGCGGTGGGGGGCATCCGTTTCTTCCAGGCCAATCCACATGTACTCGTTGCGGAGGGCACTCTCGGGATTCATGGCATTCAAGAATTCGCCCGGCTTGTAATCCATCCACACCACCCGGGCGTGACGCGGAGAGCGATTGATATGCACGTTAAAAATCGACAGAAAAATCCCAATCCGCACGGCCGGGCCGTCGAAAAACTCATAGTGTTCCACCTCCGCGATTTCCGCAATCGTACCGTCCGCGGGAGAGACGATGGCGTCTGCTTCCTGGGGAATTTGCCGCACTGGATCGCGAAAGAAATACAACACCAGGCCCAACAGCACGGCGGGCGGCACCGCCAGCCAGGGCCCACCGGCATACCAGCCGGCCAGTGCCAGCAGCAACAAAGGCCACCCCATCAGCTGTATTTCCGCCAGCCCCCACCGGGCGCAGGGCAGCCGCTCTCGCCAGCGGAAGGGATCGTCCGCGGGCAGCCAGTGGGCAGTGCATAAATTCGCACAGTATTTGAGATCACGTGGATCGAGAATCTCGTGCGGGGCCCCCGCGGTATCGCCCTTGCGCAGGGCGACCATCCGCTGGACATAACCGGCGCGCAACTTTTTCAGGTACCAGCGCCGCCAGCGGCCCCAGGCGAGTTCGAGCTGATAACACGTACCGCCGCCCGGCTGCGCGCTACGGATATTGTCCGGGAGGGGAGGGGCCATGATCAATATGAGTCAATAGGAGTGTAATCGATAGAAGTTTTGTTTCTAACCAGTCTACCTGGGAGAATCCACAATTCCAGGGGGTGCGTGTGTGCCACGGCTCCCGCTTGTTATTTTGTCATCTCCCACTGTGTGGAATGGATTGTCCTGATTGCGCATGCAATGCGGCTCCCAAACCGGTGCATCTACCGAGCCATAAGCTATGGTTTGTCAAGGGAGCCTGTCGCGGTCATCCCAGGCCGAGTTTTCACCAGCGACTTTTGGTTCAGATCAATTGACTTCTGAGAGAACGGCCTCTCGCTGTTCTCTCAGAAACTGCAGCTAAGACCATAAGCCTGATTTCGAGTGAGCAGAAGTCTTCATACACATTGTGAACTGAGGGGTCACCATGCCGGGGCTCGCGGCAAGGGCTGCCGAGTCCGGTATTCAGTGGGAGCGGATTGATGGGTTTCGCGGACGTGATGGAATATTTTGACGAGGGAGACTTGTCGATGTTGATTGGCGTCGGTGCCCTCCTGGGGGCCATCGTCGTCGACTTGGCGGCCCGTACCTTTCGGCAAACGACCGCCAAGCATGCGGGCCGTATCGCCCAGCGCGGCTTATCAGGCCGGCATGTCGCGGAAAGACTGCTCCGTGCGTGCGGACTCACGGAAGTCAAGGTCGCCAGGGGCGCTAGGCTCGATGTCTACCGCCCGTGGGGAAACCAGATTTACTTGACAGATTCGACCTACGACGCCCCCTCTGTTGTATCCTTGGCGGTGGCCGCCCACGAGGTCGGGCACGCGCAGCAATTCGCCGAGGCGATTCCGGCCGCTCGATTGTGGCGGATCACCATGCCGCTCGTGATCGGCTTGCCAATCTTCGTCGTCACCGCCCTCATGCTCTCGCTGTTTGGCATCGCAAATGTCCCGCTGCTCTCCAGCACGATGGCGATGGCTCTCGTCTTGATCATCCTCGTGTTGCTGCAACTCCCCGTTCACCTGCCGCTGGAACGAGATGCCTCGCAACGGGCGAGGCAGTTGGTGCAGCAAGAGGGTCTCATTGATCCGGAGGAGTTACCCGCCTTCGACGAAATCCTGCAGGCCGCCTGGAAAACGCATTTTGCCCTGCACCTGCAGCGATGGATCATGACGGTCGCCGTCGTGGGAATGATGGCGTTCGTGCCGTTGTTTTCAACATTAGACGATCCGGGGGAGTACCTCCAGGAGCCCGTGGAGCCTGTTCCGGTCATCTCACCCGCTGAGTTTGACGGACCGATACCTGAGTGCTCACCGGGGAACTACGTATTGCCCGACGACTACCGGTTGCCGGGTGATGGCTTCTTGATCCTGCAGCCCGACATGGTCTCGCTGGCGTTGCCGTTGCTTTCCGTGGTGCTGCTGCTCTACCTGCTCTCCAAGCTGGAAAAGTGGCTGAAGCGCGCGCCAACCGTCGAAGAAAAAGCGGTGCAGCACAACAATACTGCCAACGCCCTGCAAGCACAGGGAAAGTGCGAAGAGGCCATCGCAGAATTCACGCGCGCCATTGAAACCAATCCCAATCTGACTCGGTGCATACCATAAGGCGCTCACGGACCTTGATCAGGCGATCCGTCTGCAGCCCGATTTGCATTATTCCTACAAACACCTCGCCTGGATCCGCGCGACCTGCCCGGATGACACGTTGCGTGACGGACAAGTAGCCGTAGCCCACGCCACGCGTGCGCTCGAACTGATCGAGTGGCAGCAGGCCGACTGGCTGGAAACGCTGGCCGCCGCCTACGCCGAAGCGGGGGACTTTGATGCAGCAATCCGCTGGCAACAGAAGTGTATCGAAAAAACATCGGTAGGTAACGCTGCTGAAATGCAACAACGGCTTGAGTTATACCGCAACGGACAGCCGCATCGAGACACACCCCAGTCACATCCGGCAGCAGTGGCAGTACGATAAGTCGGCAGAGACGCTCTAGCAGATTATCTACAGTTCTTGAAAGAACGGCTTCCAGCCGTTCTTTCAAAAGTCAATTGGATGGCAAAGAATCTTAATTGGAGCCCACCGCGGCCGTAACCGTTCCCAAGGCAGCATAGGCCGAGCGGAGCAGTTCTTCGGTCTCTTCAAAACTGATGCACCCGTCGGTGATCGAGACACCGTATTTTAAGGCGGAGAGATCTGGACCCAGCCGCTGCTGACCGGCCTGCAAATTACTTTCCAGCATCAGTCCCACAATGGTGTCGTTTCCAGCTGCCCGCTGCGCGATGACATCGTTCCAGGCCACCGATTGCTGGGTGTAGTCTTTATTGGAATTTGCATGACTACAATCCACCACGAATCGAGGGGGTAGGTTGGCCTGGGCCAACATGCGACTGGCCTCTGCCAGGTGGGCCGCATCGTAGTTCGGTCCCAGGCGTCCACCACGCAGGATGAGATGTCCCAGGTCATTGCCCCGCGTATTCACCATGCAGGTCTTGCCGCTATGGTCAATTCCCAAAAAGGTATGCTCCGCCCGCGCCGCTTCCATGGCATTGATGGCCACTTCCAAACTACCTTCGGTGCTATTCTTGAAACCGACGGGCATGGACAGGCCGCTGGCCATTTGGCGATGCGTGGGCGACTCGGTGGTGCGAGCACCGATCGACGCCAGGGTCACTAAATCGGCGATGTACTGGGGCGTGATCGGCTCCAGCATTTCGGTCGCAGTGGGCAGACCCGCCTGATTGATGGCCAGCAAGATTTCACGGGCCAGTCGCAACCCACGAGGCAGGTCAAAGGTGCCATCCAGGTGTGGGTCGTTAATCAGCCCCTTCCAACCCACCGTGGTGCGGGGCTTTTCGAAGTAGACACGCATCACGATCAGGATGCGATCCTGCAGCTCAGCCGCCAGCGGGGCCAGCCTGGCGGCATATTCCAGCGCGCTGTCGCGATGATGGATGGAGCAGGGGCCCACAATGGCAATTAGCCGGCGATCCTCTCCCCGCAGGATGGCCCCGACCGCCTTTCTCGCTTGAAAAACTTCCTCGGCCGCGTGCGAGGTGAGGGCGACCTCGGCTTTGAGCTGAGCCGGGGATGTCAGCGGGGACGTGCTCAGGATGTTGAGATCCTGGAGTGGAAAACTGTTGGGCTCTGTCATGACGTGCTCTGGGAGGCCGGAGACTGCAATAATCGCAAAAATATCAGTTTATCCCAGCCACGGTAGCTTGTCGAACCTAAGGTTTCTCGCTTCAATAAGTCACGACATCCCGTGCAGGCAGCCAGCCGGTCCCCGCAGCGCCGACCTGGACATGCAGCCAATCCTGGCGTTTTTCCAGCACGACAAACTCCATTCCTTCCTGGAGCTGCTCGGTAAATGCCGCCGCATAATTTTCCGAGTTGCCTTTGCGGGCCACAACTTCGTCCGCAATGACGACCCCCTGGACTGTACGATCAAATCGCTGCCAATCCCAACCGGTAGACAGACCCGCCAGCACGGCCAGGGCCCCACAGACCCAGGCGCTGCGCTGCCACAACAACCGGTGAGAAGTGAGCTGGCCTAGCAGGGCCGTGGCCAGCGCGGCGGCCAAGAGCAGGGTAGTCACCACGAACTTTTCAGGATAACTCAGCCAATTTTGCCAAAAAAACAGGTACCCCATCAAGCGGGACGGAGCTGAGGATGCAGAGTCCTGTCCTACAGCAGCCAAGGCATTGCGCAAATTGGCTTGCAGATAAGGATCGCGCGGACGATAGCGGACCGCCTGGCGATAGGCAGCAATGGCTCGCCCGATTTCTCCCGCACGCATCCAAGCGTTGCCTTGATTGTACAACACGGCCCCCGAGACAAACGCGTCACGGCACAGCGGCTCATATTGCCGGGCGACCTGCGCGAATTCGGCAGGCGTATGCGCCTGGCCAAAAGCCTGCTCGACCTGCTGAAACTTTTGAGAAGACTGCAAATCAGGAGCCGAACTGCAACCCACCAACCACAACCCCAGCACCAGCAACGTAGTGATTTTTTCCACTGCAGCAAACTGAGATTTTTTCAGTTCGGCAATCAGCTGGTCGAGCAAGGTGGAGGCCTCGGAGTGCAACGGGGCAAGGTCCGCCATGGCGGCTCCATAACGGGCCGCGTCGCAGGCCTCCAACAGCTGCTCCACACGGGTGGAGCAGGCCGCCGTGACGCCTAGCGCTGCCAAGCGATCCGCGGCATCACGTGGGGTCAGCCCAGCCGCGGGCACATTGGCATAATCGGCAATCAGCCCCGTAAGGGCCTGGCGGACTGCTGCGCCGCCTGCCGCAGCGTTTCCAGCATCGAGGAATTGGGTCGCAGCGGCCAGGGTCGACCGGGCCTGTGCAGGAGCAGCACGCCGCCTCAAGCGGGCTGGATCTTCGCGAAGGCGCTGGACATAGCGTATCCCCTGGGAAACCACGAACCAACCAATTAGCATCCCGACCCAGCTAGCCAACCACCGTGCGGGACGGACCATGTCGTTACGCAAGGCATTTAAATTTGTCGCATTGGCAAAGATGCCTCCTGCGCTCAACTCAAGATTTCCCGGAGTTTGTGTGGTTTGCGGCGCAGCGGAAACAATCTCGGCGTCCGCCACGGTCTCCGCTTCCAAAATGGTTACGGGCAATGGGTCGGTATGGATAGTGACGTATTGTTCCGTGGCGGTGTCAAAGTAAGCCAGTGGAATGGCTGGGAACTCGGTAACTTGCGTCTGCAGTGGTCGCACACTGTAGGTAAACCGACACACGTCATCGCTGGCATCCCGCGTGGCATCGTAGATTCGGAAGGCCTGCTTGAGACCGGGCAGCGTGGCCAAATCGGGCGGCCGGGCATCGGCCAAGTTTCCTGGACCGGCCAGGGTCACCGTCAGCGTCATGGGGTCACCGACACGAGCGGTGGCGGGCACCAGCGCAGCCTGCACGGTGCAGCGGCCCACCACGTTCACGTAAGCAGCCGGACGCCCTGGGAGGGGCACGTCCCGCACGGTGACTTCGAGTCCGGGCGCGAAGGCGTAGATCCGGCGCCCCACCAACTGGCCATCCTGGATATCGTTGGCAAAGGTTCCTTTCAGGAGCACGGGGCCAAATTCATATTTCCCGATTTTTTGCGGTATCAGCGTGCGCTGCAAGCGGTATTCCCAGTACTCCACATCGGCCCCGTCGGCAGCTGGGAGGGTCGTCCGCTGAGGCTGCGGATGAAACCCGGTCGCCGTGTCTTCGAACAAGGAAAAAACCGAGGATGTGCCAATGTTATTGATCTGAAAGCCATGGCCCCGGCGGCTGACCAATGGTTCGAGAATGTCACGCCAGCTCTGCTGCGGCTGCAATCCCTGTGGAAGTTGGTTGTCGGCCAGCCAGGAAACCTCCAGCGCCGGGGGTTGGGGCTGCACGGTCAAGGGGTCACGGTCCTGCAGGTCCCCCGGCAGGGCCTGCACGGCGACGGTGAGCGTGAGGGTGAACGGTTGCCTGGGATAGACGGCCGTGTGATCCGTCGTAAAACTTAAACGCACCGCATCTTGGTCATCCGGCGGCAGCACACGAAGCGTGAGGCTCTTGCCGGTGAGCACCGCGCCATCCACCGTCGCGGTGGGGGCCGGAATGGTCAGGGTGCCACTACGTCGGGGGGTGAGCTGATAGTTGTATTGCCGACCGCGCCTGATGATTTCGGTGCGTCGTCCGTTAATTATCGTGAGCTGCCGTGAATCCAGGGACTGCTCGCCCAGGGGCACGACTTGGAACAACTCATCAAAACCATCCAATTGGGGTGCGGTCGGGTTTTGCACGTGGTTGAGTGTGACGCGATAGAGCACGGACTCTCCGGTATAAATCTCTCGCCGCTCCATGTCGACGATCAATTCTGGATCCTGCGCAGTGCTCCGCTCAGCCAGCCCCACCAGCAGCAGGCAGCTAAAAGTAATGAGCGTGAGGTGAGGTTTCCAAATTTTCATACTGCACTACCAGCGGTGGAAACTGTTAAATCCTACATAAATGCAAGCGACCAACGGGAGCGGGCAACTGTCTTCCGAGCGGTAGCTCGCATTGGCTGGCGGCCCTTGCCGCCCTCGCATTGGCTGACGGCCCTTGCCGCCCTCGCATTGGCTGGCGGCCCTTGCCGCCCCGCCCTACCAGTCACGTCCGACGCGAACACGGCCGCCTGCCTGCTGCTGGAGTTGCTGTTGCAGATCGCGATGCTCCCGCGCACGCTGGCGGGCGCGACGCAAAACGGATTGGGCCTGTGCTTGCGAGGACTGTTCTGACTGCTGCTGGTTTTGTATTCTGATTCTGATTCTGATTCTGATTCTGATTCTGGTTCTGGTTCTGGTTTTGATCTTGGTTTTGATCTTGGTTTTGATCTTGGTTTTGATCTTGGTTTTGCTCACCATCATTGTCAGACGATTGCTTGTTGGAAGATTGATTTTCCTGTGCCAGGGGTTCGGCAATCTCGCGCAGCAGTTTGAGGGCTTGCTGCTGGTCGGGCAGGGCACCACTCAGTTCCGACGCCCCCAATTTCGTGGCTGCCGACGCTGCCCGCTGCTCGACCTGCGGGCCCAATTCGATCGCCCGCTGGTAGGATGTTTTGAGTGCCTCAAGTTGCGCGGGGTTGGGGGCACTTTTGCTCTTGCTCTGGGGGGCGGCCGACTGGCCGGCGCTGGCGGCCGGGTCGGCTGCCGGTTGTGCAGCGGCTTGGAGTTGGGCCTCCACCCCCGGCAGTTCGGCCTGTGCTTTGAGGCTCAGCATACGGCTCCCATCGGCAACCTGCGACTGTTGCCACTGGAGTTCCGCCGGGTCGACTGCCGCTACGGTTTCGTCGGCTGGTGCCGCTGCTTCTGAGGGAGCATCAGCGGTTGCTTGCTGGGCGCTGGTTGCCGACTCCGAAGTTGTCACCAGCTGCTGTTGCTGCTGGGTGGCCTGCTGCAACACCTTGGAGAACGGGGCCACCGCCATAAAGATCTGCTGCAGCTGGTCGAGGACGTCGCGCTGGCGTTGCTGCCCGTCGTGGAACTGACCGGCCTCCAGGAGTGTGGCTGCCTCGAGCATATGGGTGCCCGCTTCGCCCGCCAACTGGGTCAAGAGCGACTGGGCCTGCAGCAATTGCTGGTCACTGGCCGCGTTCGCTGGGGGGGTACCGGTCGGCTGCTGCGGGGACTTTTGAAACTGCGCGACAATTTTTGACTGCAGCGGTTCCACCTCTTCCTGCAGCTGGCGCTGCTGGTCGGCCGTCTCTGGAACTGCTTGGCGCTGTCGTGGTGAGGCGGCCGTTGGATCCCAGCCGCGGACCGTGGCGCGCAAAGTCGCTTGGCGCTGCTGGATCATCTCCAAGAATTCTAACAGGCCCATTTCCGCACGGTTCTTTTCTCGATCGTGCTGCTGCCATTGGGCCTGAATGTACTTGACGAACAGGCGAATCAATTCGAGATTATGCCGGGCATCCGCGTGTTCTGGGGCCAGTTCCAAGCAGTCCCGATAATGGCTCACCGCGGTGAGCAGGGCGGTGATTCCTGGCTGTCTCTGTTCCGCGGCGGCGGCCACGGGATCATCTCCGAGGGTGGCCCGCCCCTCCTCGGCGGCCAGACTGCCAAGATTATAATGCGCCTCGGCAGCCAATTGGGTATCGCGCGTGAGTGCCGCCTGCAGAAACAACTCGCGGGCCTGCTCAACGTCTCCCGTAGCGGCTGCAGCGCAGGCACGATTGAAGGCAATGATCTCATTTTCCGGATCGGCGACGTCGGCCTCGGCAAACGCCTGTTGGGCGGCTGAAAATTCACCCTGGGCAAAATCTTGCAGGCCCTCGCGCACCTTGCGGACGGCTATCGCAGAGGCCCCCCAGCTGGATGCACACGTGGCTGCCCACCAGAGCAGCACCAGCAGCAGGCATGATATTTCTTTTCGCCAACCGCTCATGGTATTACCTCCGCCGCCGGCATTGGCATTTCTCCTTGGCGCTCACGAATGGTAGAGCGCCCAACGGAAGCGGGCAAACGCCTTCCGAGCGGTAGCTCGCTTTGTCTGGCGGCACTGCCGCCCTCGCTTTGTCTGGCGGCCCCCCGTTCAGGCCGGGGGCAGGATCTGCCGCCCAAGATCAGCATGTCGGCCAGCAGCAGCACCAGGCCGAGACCAGCAAACCACTGGAACTGCTCGCGATAGCGTTTCCGTTTGTCGGCGCTAAATTCCCCGCGGGTGAGTTTTGCCAGGTGCTGATCATAAATACTCCCCAGGTCGTAGGCGCGGGTGCGGGCTGGCACGTAGGCCCCGGACGTCGCCAGCGCGATTTCTTTGAGCAGGCGTTCATCCATTTTCGACCATACTTCCTGTCCTTGGTGTTTTACGTAGGCCAGGTTACCGTCCGGGTCACGTTGCGGAATACGGGCCCCCTCCCCGGTATCCCCCAGTCCTACGGTGATGATCCGAATCTTTTTCTCCGCCGCCTGCTGGGCGGCCTGGAGGGGAAAGGAATCATGGTCTTCACCATCGGTGATCAATACCAGGACCCGATCGCGGTCGTGTCGTTCCGGCAGCGACTCCATCGCTTTACGGATCGCGTCGCCCATCAGACTTCCTCCCCGCGGGGCGCTGTGCGGGTCGACATCAGCCAGCACCATGCGAAAGAATCCTTGATCCGTCGTCAGTGGCACCAGTTCCACCGGCGCGCCGGCAAAGGCAATCAGCCCGACCCGGTCCCCCTGCAGCTGCTGGAGCAGATCCAAAATATCGGACTTGGCCCGTTCGAGTCGATTGGGCGCGACATCCTCGGCCAGCATCGACCGGGAGACATCCAGCAGCACAAAGAGATCGACGCCTCGTCCGGACACCTCTTCAAAAAAAACGCCAAATCGTGGACGCGCGGCGGCCACGATCAGGCACGTCATGGCCAACATCAAGAGGACCGCCTTGAGCCAACACCGCCCGGAGTGGAAGGCTGGCATGAGCCGGTCCACCATGGGCGCAGCGGCAAAGCGCAAGGCGGTAGCCCGCCGTTTCCGATCCGCCAAGACCACAGCCGCGCCCACTAGGGGCACCAGCCAGAGAGCCAACAGCAGAGTTGGGGTTTCCCAGATCATGGCAGTCCTCGCAAGCGTGTACTTCCAAGGGCCACTTGGAGCAGGACACAGGCAATGCCAGGCAGCAGCCAAAACTGGAAGACCTCGCGATATTCCGTATACAGTCGTCCTTCGGTTTCGGTTTTTTCCAAGCGATCGATGGCGGCGTAAATCTCTTGCAGGGCCTTCGTATTTTGGGCATGGAAGTAGCGCCCCTGCGTCTTTTCCGCCAGCATCTTGAGAGTTGTTTCGTCGAGTCGCACGGGTTGGGACTGCAGGACTTCGCGGCCAAAGACGTCCACCGTGGGGAAGGGGGCCATCCCCGTGCTGCCCACTCCAATGGTATAGATGCGAATACCAAAAGCGGCGGCCGCCGCCGCGGCTTCTTCCGGCTGCACCACGCCGGCGGTATTTTCACCGTCGGAGAGGAGCACAATCACCCGACTTTTGGTTTTCAGATCTTTGAGCCGATCCACGGCCACGGCCACCGCGTCACCAATGGCGGTCGCCTGTTCTTCCTCCCACAGGCGTTGGTTGATAATACGTCCCTGTTTGTCCAGCACCGGTACCGGGATGTGCACGGTATCCAGGACTTCCAGCAGGGCCCCGTGATCGAGTGTGGGCGGGCATTTGGCATCGGCAAAACCACCAAAAGCCACCAAGCCAATCAAATCATCCGGACGTCCATCAAAATCACCCTCACCGGCCACAAATTGGCGAAACACGCGTTTGACCGCCTGCAATCGATTCACACGTTGACCGTCCACGGGAAAATCAAGTGCCTGCATGGAGCCGGAGCGGTCGATGCACATCTGAATGGCGATGCCCGCGGTATGGATGCGAAACTCCTCGCGCCCCGCCTGCGGCCTGGCCAGGGCCACGACAACTAAGACCATGCCGGCAATCCGCACAGCGGGCAAACACCGCTTGATGCGTTGGGCCCAGGTGATCGGCAAACCGCGCAGCAATTCCACATTGGAGTACAGCACCGCAAGCCGCCGCTGCCGACGTATCGCGAGCAGGCCTAGGCCCACGACCGGGACCAGGAGCCACAACCACAAGGGATCTTGAAACCGCCAGGCGCTCATGCGGCAACCTCCGTAGTGTGCTTGAGTCGGATGAACTGCTGGGCTCGCTCGAAGCTGGTCTCGATGTCGGAGGCGTCCGGCTCTCGGGCGGCGAATTTCACCATGTCCGCTGATTCCAGAAAATCTTTCAGCCGCTGCTGGTCCGACGGCTCAAAAACCCCTTCCGCGACGATCTGGTGCAAAAACTCTGCCGTGGTTTGTTCGGCCGCGTGCACTCCGGTCGTACGTTCAATATAGCGCCGCACGACACCCGTCAGCTCCACATAAAAAGTCTTAGGATCGGACTCGGCCAACTTCTGCTGCACGATCTGCTCCAATTCCAGCCAGGCCAATTCCTGCGGCGAAAGCTGTGGCGGGGAGACGGCTCGCCGGCGACGTCTTTTCCAGAGGACGGCAGCCGCCGTCAGGACGACAAGCACACCCACGGTCACGAGCCCGGCCCAGCCGCCAGCGGCAGGCAGTGCGACGGGGCCAGCCGGCGGCTTTAAGTCGGCCAGCGCCGGCGCGTCCTCCTCCAGCATGGTGCTCACCTCCAGGGTCAGCGCCTCGGATTCCAGCGTATGCTGCCGGCCATCACCGGTGGGACGTTCATCGTAGAACCGCACGGCAATCGGAGCCACCACCAGTTTTCCAGCCCGAGTCGGTTCCAGCACATAGACCTGTTCGGTGATTTCCGTGGCACCAACCAACTCCGGTTCGTGGAAGTCGCGAATCAGAAATTCGCCCAGCGACTCCCCAAAGGGCGGTTTTTCGATGCGGACGCCCGTGGCGGCCTGAATGGACAATCTCAGCTGCAATTCGTCGGAGAGCCGAGGATTTTTGGGCGATATTTCCACCGTAAATTTCACGGGGCCGCGTTCCACCTCAGAGCGCATGGCAGCGGGCGGAGTTGGCAGCGGGTCCTGCCGTGGCTCGCACCCGCACAAGAGAATTGCAGGCAGCAACGACAAGGCCAAGCACACCCGGGCGCGGAAACGGAATTGGGTCGGCTGCGATGTCATCTTTGTACCATCAGTGGGTGGCATCGGTTGGTGCCCATTGGTTGGTGCCCATTTGGTTGGTGCCCATTGGTTGGTGATAGCCCACCGCTGGGACGCAGTCACAAGCGGTTCGCAATGCGTTTTGGCGACTCACTCGTTTTCCTTTTATCGAACATCATCGAAATCGTCTTTCACGTGCTTCAAAAAATCGGCGTAAACTATGGACGTAAGGCTCGGTGGTCGAAATGGCAAGTTCGTCCACACCGGCCCGCCGCAGTGCCTGCGAATTTTTTTCCGCGCGCTGGGCGGCCTGCTGACGAAAAAGCTCCCGGACGCGGGGATGCCGTGCATCGACCTCGACAATTTCGCCCGTTTCGGCATCACGAAAGTTAATAAAGCCCACGTCCGGCAACTCCCGCTCGCGGGGATCGGACATGGTAATTCCGATCAGATCGTGCCGCCCGTTCGAGACTGCCAGGGCCTGCCGAGACGCCGCGGTCTGAAAGTCACTGACGAGGAATACAACGCTGCGACGTTTTTGCACCCGGTTCAGAAATTGCAGGGCATGGTCTAGGCTCGTTTCTCGGGCTACGGGCTCGAGTGAGATCATCTCGCGGATGAGCCGTAGTACATTGGCCTGGCCTTTCCGCGGGGAAAAATAGTTTTGCACCTGGTCGGCGAACAGCAGCAAGCCCACTTTGTCGTTGTTCTTGAGCGCTGAGAACATCAGCAGGGCCACCATTTCGACCATGACATCCAGTTTGGACTGCTGACCCGTACCAAAAGCGCCGGACGCGGATACATCGAGCAGGAACATGACTGTCAGCTCGCGTTCCTCGCTAAAACGTTTGATGTAGGGGGTGCCGGCACGGGCCGTCACATTCCAGTCGATGGTGCGGATCTCGTCACCCGGCTGGTATTCGCGCACCTCATCGAACTCCATCCCGCGACCGCGAAAGACGCTACGGTACTGACCGGCCAGCAAATCGTTGACTGAGCGATTGGCCACAATCTGAATCCGCTGCACTTTGCGGAGAATATCAGCAACAGTTTGTTCAGCCATGCTGCCCTTCAGCAATTTCAAAGTCCATTGTCGACGTTCTCCAAAACGAAACTTAGTACTCAAGTCCAATACGAGTAGCGACCAACGGGAGCGGACCAACACCTTCCGAGCGGTAGCTCGCATAGGTGGCGGCCTCGCCGCCCTCGCATAGGTGGCGGCCCTGCCGCCCTTGCCGCCCTAAGGGACGGGTACGGTTGCCAGGATTTGGCCGATGATATCTTCGCTGGTTTGTTGTTCGGCTTCAGCTTCGTAGGTGAGAATCACGCGATGCCGCAGTACATCGTAGGCGATGTCTTTCACATCTTGGGGAGTCACGTAGGCGCGGCCGCTGAGGAAGGCCTGGGCCCGAGCGCCAATGCCCAAAAAGATCGAGGCCCGGGGCGAGGCGCCAAAATCAATCAGCGGGGCAATATCTTTCAGCTGGAACTCTTGGGGATCGCGGGTGGCTCGGATGAGGGAAATGATATAGTCCTTGACTTGGTCATCGATGTAGATCATGCGGACAATATCTTGCATTGCAAAAATATCTCTGGGGCCGAGCACCGGCTGCACCGTACGGGTGGTCTCCGCCAGTGCCAGATCGAGCACCTGGCGTTCCTCTGCCGGCTGGGGATAGGTTATTTTGACCTTGAGCATGAAGCGGTCCACTTGCGCTTCGGGCAGGGGATAGGTCCCTTCCTGTTCGATCGGATTCTGGGTGGCCAGCACCAGAAACGGCCGCTCCAGCGAGAAGGTTTCTTCGCCGATGGTGACCTGCCGTTCTTGCATGGCTTCCAAGAGGGCCGACTGGACCTTGGAGGGTGCGCGATTGATTTCGTCCGCCAGGATCAGATTGGCAAAGAGAGGGCCTTTGCGGGTGGTGAACGAACCATCCGAGGGGACGTAGATCATCGTCCCCAGCAGATCGGCGGGGAGCAGGTCGGGGGTAAACTGGATCCGCTGAAAGCGAACCGAGAGGGCCTGCGCCAGGGCAGTGATAGCGGTCGTTTTCGCCAGCCCGGGGACGCCCTCCAGCAACACGTGCCCGCCGGTGAGGAGCCCGATCAGGAGCCGCGATAGCATCTCGTCCTGGCCCACGATGGCCTTGCCCAATTCGCCGCGAAGCTGGTGAATTCGTTCCGCCTGCTCGGCGACACGCTCTTTAATTTGCTGAATATCCGGGTGCATGTTTCCTTTCCGTCGGTGTGGGCTGGAAATTAATCCTGGGCAGAATTTGCCGAGGGACGCTAATTTTAACGGCAATTTTACTGCAGGCAACCCAGTCCGATGGCCTGGGCTGACAGAGGACCGCCCCTCTGGCGGCTCGGCATTTCGTGCTACGAACGGTTCAGGTTTTCGCATTCCCGCCGTTCCGCTTACTTGATGCGCATGTCGAGTTGCACACCGACCGCCGACGCCAAACGCACCAAGGTGGCAATGGTAGGATTAGGCTCTTCATTATTCTCGAGTCGGCTGATCGCCTCGCGCCCCATGCCCGTGCGTTCCTTCAGGTCGGCCAGGCTCAACCCCTGGCGTTCACGGGCGTCACGTAGCTGGCCGATCACCTTGCGAGCCAAGCGGCTAGCATCGCGCATCTCGCGTGCTTGGGCGATGGTCGCTTCTCGGCAGGCTTCCTCTTCGTGGACCGCTTTGCGCCAACGCGCGGCATCCTCTGTACTTGCCTGGACACGTTTAGCGACTCTCTTTTGTTTGGCCATCGTTAGATCTCGTAGGCTGTGATTGGTAAGACGTAATCGCCCTCGATTTCATAGACACATGCCAACAGGCGCCCATCAACTTCTCCAAACGCAATCGGTCGCCCACTACTACGGCTGATCTCCACACGATCTGGATCGCAAACTACCGCCTCGAACTGCTCGGGGGTGGCACCATGCTGGCCGATATAATCGATAATCTCGTCAGTCCACTGGAAAAAATAGAAAGGCATGCTCACCCCAACAGGTGTTGCCTTAAATGGTAACACAGCCAAGAAGAGAAGTCAACCAAGCAGGAGAACATTTCCCCGGGTGGCACGCAACGCCACAGGTCAGAAAGCTCCCATCGCAATCGGTCCCCATGCTCAAACGAACAAAGAGGCGCCCGGACTATGCCAGCAGGAATCGTCTCGCATGCAGATCCGATGTCGAAACCGAGAAAACGAACGCTCTTTGTTCGCTTGATCAACAGCTAAGCCAACACCGGACACGTATCAAACCACTCGCGTCCTTGGGCGATCATCCAATCGCTGCACTGCGCGGGCCCCCAAAAACCAGGTTCGTAGGTCTGTAGCGGAGGACCATTCCCTGCCTCCCACACCTGCAGGATGGGATCGCAGATGCGCCAAGCCGCCTCCACTTCATCGGCCCGGGCAAAGAGGCTGGCATCCCCCTCCAGCGCGTCCAGCAGCAGCCGCTCATAGGCCTCGGGCATGCTGCCACGGAATTCCTGTTGGTAGTTGAAGTTGAGATCCGTTTGCCGCATCCGCATGCCCGCATCGGGCACCTTGGTTTGAAAATGCAACTGGATGCCTTCGGCCGGTTGGACTTGAATCACCAGGCGATTGGACTCTCCCAAGTCGCGGGGGCTATCTGCAAACAGTTTGTGGGGCGGCGCGTGAAACTGAATCACAATCTGCGTGGTCCGGCAGGACATCGCCTTACCGCTGCGCAAATAGAAGGGCACACCCTGCCACCGCCAGTTGTCTACGAGGAGTTTGACCGCAGCAAAAGTTGCCGTGCGGCTGTCTGGCCGCACGCCTTCGGCATCCGTATAACCCCGGTATTGCCCGCGGAAGGTATTTTGCTCGACGAGCTCGGGGCTGAGAGGGCCAATGGCATCCAGGACCTTCACCTTCTCATTGCGAATCGCATCGGCCTCGTAGCGGACGGGGGCCTCCATGGCCGTCACCATCAGCAGCTGCAACAAATGATTTTGAATCATGTCACGAATCACGCCCGCGGAGTCATAATAGCCAGCGCGGCTGCCGACATCGATCTCCTCGGCCACGGTAATTTGCACATGGTCGATGTAATTGCGATTCCAAATGGGCTCAAAAATCGTATTCCCAAAGCGGAGCACCAGCAAATTTTGCACGGTTTCTTTGCCGAGATAGTGATCGATGCGATACACCTGGTGCTCGGCGAACACCTCGTGCAGGACGTGGTTGAGTCGCTGCGCACTGGCCAGATCGGCGCCAAAAGGTTTTTCGATGATAATCCGCCTTGCACCTGCGCTCTCGTCGGCTAGTCCGCACCGGCCTAATTGCTCAATGGCTGGCTGATAGAAGCGAGGAGACATCGAGAGGTAGTACAGCCGTTGGCTCGTCTGACCACCTTCAATCTCATCGAGAAACTTACCGAGTGACTCAAAATCATCGGCCTGTTGAATATCCCCTGGATGGTAATAAATTTGCTCGGCAAAGGCCGACCACTGTGGTTGCTCAAACTTATTCCCAACATATTGCTGCGTGGACTCGGCCAGCGCATCCCGCCAGGCCTGATGGGAAAACTCGGAGCGTGAAAAACCAACCAGCCGCAGCGTCCCGGTCAACC
>CAMYJY010000064.1 GCA_947258835.1 uncultured Pirellulales bacterium | reverse complement strand
CCTGTTCGAGGCGTAATGCATGATAATTTCCTTTATCATCCATTATCTTGCCGAGGCAGCAATCCCACATTTCGACCCCGGAAGTGGGGCCTCCAGGTCAAAATTCCAGAAACAGGCGAAAAATGACCTCGATATTTGGCCTCTGGAGAAACGGCGTACCTTCGTAAGAAAAGCGTCGCCATGATCGTCGCTCCTGGCAAGATTTCACTGCTGCGGCAGCAGCGCAGTTGCCCCCGGTAAGTATTATCCTCGCTAAGCACTGCGGGCCCGTTCCCCGCGGGCTTCCCAGCGACTGATTACCGCACAGCCGCAGGAGTCGCTCCACACGTTGACGGCCGTGCGGCCCATGTCCAGCACCCGGTCCACGGCAATAATCAGCCCCTGGCTCTCCGTGGGTAAGCCCACCGCCTGCAAGATAATCACCATCATCACCAGCCCCGCATGCGGAATGCCTGCCGCTCCAATGCTGGCCAAGAGGGCGGTGAGGGCCACCACCACCTGCTGCGACAAGGAAAGATCGTGCCCCGTGATCTGGGCAATAAACAGCACGGCCACCACCTCATAGAGGGCCGTGCCATCCATGTTCACCGTGGCTCCCAAGGGCAACACAAACGAGCCCACCCGGTTGCTAATGCCCGCCCGCCGTTCCACGCACGTCAGGGTCAGCGGGAGGGTGCCGTTGCTGGAGGCGGAGCTAAATGCGGTCAGCAGCGCGGGGCTCATCGCGCGGGCATACTGCCAAGGGTTGCGCTGCGCGACAAAGTAGAGCAGCAGTGGGAGCACGATGACCGCATGCACCAGCAGCGCGCAGGCCACCGTCACCAGGTACCACCCCAGCGTCTGAAAAATGCCCACCCCTTGCGTGGCCGTGACCGAAAGCATCAGAAAAAAAACGCCCACCGGTGCCAAGCGAATGATGCCCAAGGTGAGCTGCATCATGACCTGAAAGGCGGCGTCCACCAGCGCGTGCAGTCGCTCCGCCGCGGTACCACCTGTCAAAATAGTCGCGATGCCCAGCAGCAGGCTGAAGGCGATAATGGAGAGAAAGTTTCCCGTGGCCAAGGCACCAAAGGGGTTGGGAGGGATCATGTTGTGGAGCTGTTCAAACAGCACCACCGCCAGGCCCTTGCCCGATCCCGCGCCCGCCAGCTCCTCCGCGGGAGCCCCACCTCCTGCCCCGGGTTGGAGCAGATTCACGCACAGCAGGCCAACCGTAATCGCTAGCAAACTCGTGGTGAGGTAGTACAGCAGCGTACGACCAAACATTTTTCCCAACCGCTCGGCTCGCCCCAGGCCGGTGATTCCGGCCAACAGCGAAGTTACGATTAAAGGAATGGAGATCATCTTGAGCATCCGCAAGAACAGATCGCCGGCCAACTGCGACCAGTCGCCCAGGCGGCGGGCCCAGGAGCGACCATGTTGCTGGAAGAGGGCGTAAGCCACCGGGTCGGCTTGCTCCAGGGCGTCGAGCGTGGGCACCACTGTCCGCGCAATTTGGCCAGCGGGTACGTTAGGCCAAGGCTCGGCAGCGGCGGTCCGCAGCCGCTCCACCAGCCGGATGTCGCCTACCACGACGCGGCGAATCTGCTGTTGCTGTGGCCGCAGTTGAATGAAAATCCGCTCGGGTGTATCCAGCGACCACACCTCACCTGCGGGGACCGGTACCCCGCGGCGCATGCCAACCAACTGAATCGTACCGGCCGGGTGTGTGATGGGTCGTTCTGTGACGCGATCGCCACTGGTAGCATTCAGCCCCAGGCCGCAGCCGGCACCCAGCACCATCGCCACTAAAATCTGCCAGTGCAGTGCCATCCGTTGCATTGCGTTCATCCCCCCCGTGGAATTCTGTTAGTCCACTAACGGCTCTGGCTGAAAATCCAGCTCTTGCTCAATGTGACGTTCGATGGCCGGTGGGGACTCGGTTGGTGGCGTGTCGCTCGGCGGTTCGGCAGCTTTCGGATTTTCTGCCATGATTTGCTTTTCACGCCAAGGCTTGCCGTCTTGGTAGCTCTGGAGCTCGCGGGCCAACTGCTCGCGATGCTCCGGGTCGTCCATGTCCACGGACTTTTGCGACCACTCCTGAGCCGACTTAAAATCGCCCGCTTCGGCATAGGCTGCCGCCAACGTGCTCAGGATGTGTGGCCGTCGGTATTTGGTCAGCTCACAGGCCTTGGTCGCGAGGGTGATGGCCCGTGAACCATCGCGGAGTTGGTCCTCGGGAGACGTGGCCAAAACCCAGGCCAAATTGTTGAGCACACTGGTATCCTCCGGCTGCAACTCCAGCACCCGTTCGAAATCAACAATGGCCTCTTGATGCTTTCCAATATTCAAGTAGGCATCGCCACGACTCCGCAAGGCCTCCACATTTTGGTCGTCGATCTCCAAGATTTCACTATAAGCCGCCACGGCTTTGCGAGGCTGCTTATCCACCAGATAGTAGAGGGCCAACTGCATCCGCAGCCCGCCTTCGTTGGGAATGGCCGCGGCCAGCCGCTCCATCTCATCAATGGCCTCGTCCAGGCGCCCTAATTTGGAAAGCGCATCGGCCCGGATGCGGTGCGCGGCAATGAGCGATTGTTTTTCCAGTACGATCTCAATATCGGCTAGGGCGAGCTCGGGTTGACCCGCGTTCAGGTACGCCTCCGCGCGGTGCACCAGGGTGAGCAGCACACCGGGCTTCAGTTCGAGCACTTTGCTGAATTGTGCGACAGCCTGTTCAAATTTGCCCTGGCTCCGATAAATCTCGCCGCGATTTTGATACGGTCCGGGGGCCTGGGGGACCAACTCCGAAGCCGCATCAAAACTTGCCAGCGCTTCCTCGGATCGATTCAGCTGGCGATAGAGTTCCCCCTGGAGCAGGAGCGCATTGGCCACGTCCGGATTTCGCTCCAGGATTTCACCAACGGTTGTCAGCGCCGCTTCCAGCTGGCCTTGGCTCCGCAGCAGCAGCGCGCGGGCCAAGCGGTAGTTTTCGTCTTCCGGAACCAGTGCAATGGCTTCATCAAAGTCGGCCAGGGCCTTGGTCTGGTCTTTCACCAGTCGGCCACGGAGCACCAGCGCTTCGGCCCGCTTGGCGGGCGGTAAATCGTCATGCTCCAGATAATCCTGCAGCACGCGCCGCGCTTCGTACGGATCACCGTCCGGAAGTGCCTGCAGCCGGCCCAACATCAGGCTCGCTTCAGAGGGCGGCTCCTCACTCTGCAGCACCCGCCGCAAATCGGAGGTTACCAATTGGCGAATCTGCTGCATCTGCTGGCTTTGCAAAGGCTGCATATTCATCACCTGGATCAACGAGGTGGCCCGATCCATCAGGGCATCGGCCAGCATGTTCTGGGCAAAGGCCTGATTGTCCTCGTTCAAGCCCTTGTCCAGGGCGGTTTCTACCAGGGAAATCACCCGGTTCAAGTCCCGCAAACCCTGGGCATTGATACGCACCCGCAGGGCCTCGTCCAGGTCGGCCAGTCCCGGGCTGCCAGCTCCCGGGCTGCCAGCTGCCGGGCTGCCAGCTGCCGACTCGGTAGCTGCCGGTTCGGCAGTTTCCGCATCGGTGGGGGCGTCCTGCTGGGCCCAGCTCCACTGGCAGCTCATTGCCAGAGTACAGACCACCGCGCCCCATACGCACTCCCTACGTTGCCAACAAGCCATGGAAACTCTGCTCCTAGATGATTTTGGACTCTGCGGCCCTGCACCCACAGGGGCAGAGCCGTCACGGGCTGCTTGCCGCGAGCCATGCATTATTACTGAAAGTGAAAACAAGTACACCTCGTGCTGGCCGATTTGAGCCGGAAAAGCCTATTCCATCCGCCTCTCAACCAGGTTTCTAGGTGAGCCGCCGCGGTGCGGAAACGGGGGTTGTTTTCTCAGGCTTTACCGGCTTCATGGAGACCTCATTTTCAGTTTGAGCATTATTACCTCTCGGCATCATTCTGGCCACGTGAGAAATTTTGCGGCACGCGCTGCCTGAGTGCGTATGTAACGTCGAACGTCTCAAGGTGGGGCTGCGCCTCAGCCTACGGTTCCAGCGACCAACGGGAGCGGGCCAGTACTTTCCGAGCGGTAGCTCGCATTAAAACATCTCACATGCCTTGAAAAAGTGGCTGCGCCTCAGCGTACGGTTCCAGCGACCAACGGGAGCGGGCCAGTGTTTTCCGAGCGGTAGCTCGCATCAAAACATCTCACATGCCTTGAAAAGGTGGGTCTGCGTCTCAGCGTACGGTTCCAGCGACCAACGGGAGCGGGCCAGTACTTTCCGAGCGGTAGCTCGCATCAAAAGCCGCTTGTGAGGGGCTTGCTGCGTGGGCTAGAATTCGAGGCTTGCCATTGTGGCCCTTCCTCCCCCGTTCAATGTTTTCGCCCGGAAAGGGCTGCCATGGAAGCTGGAATTGTCGGTTTGCCGAATGTGGGCAAGTCCACCCTCTTCAACGCGCTGACTGCGGCTGGCATTGCCAGTGAAAATTATCCCTTTTGCACGATCGAGCCCAACGTGGGTGCCGTGCCGGTCCCCGATCCGCGTCTGGAGATTATCGGTTCCTATATCACCACGGAAAAAGTCATCCCCGCGGTTCTGAAATTGGTGGACATTGCCGGCATTGTCCGCGGTGCCTCCGTGGGCGAGGGGTTGGGCAATAAATTTCTCTCCCATATTCGCTCGGTGGACGCCGTGTTGCATGTGGTGCGGTGTTTTGATGACTCCGATGTCACGCACGTGGACGGTGGGGTGGATCCGCTGCGGGACGTGGAAACCATCGATACCGAGCTGATGCTGGCCGACCTCCAAACGGTTGAGTCGATGCGCGACAAAGCGGCCCGTACGGCCCGTGCTGGGGATCAAGACGCCAAACTGAGGCTGGAGATCCTTTCCGCCTGCCAAGACCTGCTGGAGGCCGGCCGGCCGATCCGAGGCCTGGACTTGGCGGATCCTCGGCAGGTGGCCGTGCTGGCCGAATTCCAACTACTCACGGCCAAGCCCGTACTGTACGTTGCGAATGTGGACGAGGACGACCTGGCCGGGGAAAACCCACATGTGGGCAAACTCCGCGATCATGCAGTTTCGGAGGGCAGTGCGGTCGTTCCCGTGTGTGCCCGCCTGGAGGCCGAACTGGTGGAGTTGGACCGGGCCGAACGCGGCGAAATGCTGGAAAGTCTGGGACTGGCCGAACCGGCCCTGGCCGTCTTGGCCCGCGCTGCCTACCAGTTGTTGGGACTGCAAAGTTTTTTTACGGCCGGCGAAAAAGAAGTCCGGGCTTGGACGATTCCCACGGGGGCCACGGCACCCGAGGCAGCGGGTGTCATCCATACGGATTTCCAGCGTGGTTTTATCCGCTGCGAAACCTACACCGTGGCCGACTTGCAGGAGCACCACAGCGAAAAAGCCATTCGCGATGCGGGCAAAATGCGTGTGGAGGGCAAGGATTACGTGATGCAAGACAGTGACGTGTGCCACTTTTTGTTCAATGTCTGAGCTGCGTGAGATCAGCGAAAAACGGACACTCCCGGTTCGCTGGATCAAATACTCGGGGGAGCGGATTTTCTCTTAGGCGCCCCCCCTGCCCCCTCGGCCGCGCCTTTCCCTCCGGGCGGATCGTATTCAAAATCTTTCCATTTCATGGCGCGGCGGAAGGGCTCGATACGGAGCATGACCTCGCCATTTTGAAAGAGACGCACCGTACCATTGGATTCGCTGACGGTGATGGCGATGGCTTTGGTGGCGCGACTGATTGCTGCAGCCGCCCAATGCCTGGCCCCCAGGCCCTTGCTGAGCGCAATATCGACCGCTGGGGCGGAAATATATTGACAGGCGGCCGTGACCAATCCGTCCGCCGAGACGATCAAAGCCCCATCCAGTTGGGCGATCTCCTTTATGGATTCGCGAACTTTGGCATCTTTCAATTGGCGTTCGGTCGCACCATAGCCACGTACCGGATCGAATCCTAAGGAGTGGCAGAATTTCAAGACTCCCCGGTGTTCGCCGACCACGAACAACGTACCCACCGGTTTCCCCTCGCGTCCTTCGCGGCCGATGGCAACCGCCAAATCCACGGCGGTCTTCAAGGTCTCGGTGGGAATCTTGGTACGCAGTTGGCGCAGGTCATGCACCGTTAACCGCCCCAAGTGTTCGTCGAGCCGGATAACGCTGAGGGAATCGATCGTGCCGCCTTCAAAACCACTGTACAGGGCCACCACACAGGCTCGCGGAGCCAGTATGTCCTCGGCCACCGCCTCCAGCAGGGACTGGGTCAGACGTTCGTAGACCGGACTGTCGGGGATATTCAGCTCAATGATATCAAAACCAAAATCCTCGGCCTTGGCCAGGTGTTGCGGCCGGTCACTGGCCACCAGCACAAGCTGTTTGCCGGTAGCTTTCCGCAGTTTTTCCCAGTCCGTGGTGCCCTCGAGCAGAAACAGCAGGGCGTCCGCCTCTTCCCATTTGGCCAGCTGAGAGCCAATTTGGCAAAAGGTTTCCAACTGGTCGTTGAATTTGATCGAAGGCGCCATACCACTCCCACGCTAGATATTCCCGTTCGCAGCACACGGTGCAATCTAATGTAGCGGAGCACTGGAAGGCAAGAGAAGTCGTGGCCGGCAATTAGCGATGCCGGCGGGTCCGCGTCGAGCGCTGGGGCTTGGTTGCGACAGGGGCCGAGCCGGCCTCTTCGTACGGCTTAAAAACGAGCCGATCGTATAGTAACAAGGCGTGAATCGCATGGCTTAAGATTCCCGAGTCCCAATCCTGCGAGCGATTATTGTGCATGATGGTGGCCAAATAATTCACCGCCTTGACCGTCCGCCAGTGCTGGAGCTGCTTTTCGTTGGCTGCGTACAGGAGCCACTCCAGAGTGTGGCCGGTGGTCTTCAGCTTGCGTTCCAGGCTTTGTTCGTTCCCCGGTCCGCGAAACCACTCCGTACTGAAACTGCCATCCTTATTTTGGAGCCGATAGGCATACTGCTGGTAGCGGCGGACAAAATTCCGAGCCTTCAAATATTCCCCATCCACCGGCTCGCCGCGGGCGGCACGGGTTTTGTAGGCCAGGGTCAAACCTGCCAAACGATGCGTGCCGCCGCAGGCGGATCCGCGTACCGGCTGGCGCAATTCCTCGGAGATGAGCTGGGGAATACTCCACTGCAGGCCCTGTTCGTTGACCCACGTGGTGTCCGAATCCAGATAGTGCATTAAAGCAATCAGCTTGAAGGTCAGCTCGACTCTGGGGTAGCAGGTATCCATTTCCATGCGGATCAAGTCATTCACGGTAAAATCGACTCGATCCACCCGCATGGGATAGTCACGACTGACCTGGGACTGGGCTAGCATGGCTAGCAATTGCCCACGATGTCCCTGCATGGCTGGGCCCACGCGCACTGCCAATTTGTCCTGTCGGTTGACATACATCAGGTTCCGCCGTTTGCACGGCTGGTTAAAGCACAACCACCCCACGGCCGTGACGGGCTTACCGCGGGGACCACCAACCAGCACCTTGCTGCGAACCTCGTAGGCCAGGATGCCGTGCATCACCTCCCAGGGGCTCTGGTCGCGGGTGTTCATCGGCCGGTCGTAGTAATAGTCCAGCACACGTCGAATCTTCGCGCGCAGGTTTTTCTGGCTCCGCGACAACCCCGGTAGGGTGGTTTCTGGTAAGTCCGTTACGATCTGTTCCGGGGCCGTTTCTGACGGCGTATCAGGAGCTGGAATATCACCGATGGGCACGCGTTCTACGGCAGGTGCATGGTTGCCGCGGGGGGACTTGGGACCTGCAGAAATCCCCGCTCCGCGTGTGGTTGCAGGCTGGGACCTAGCGGCAGCACGACGACGGAAACTGGGCCGCAGTGCGACTTGCACGGGTTCCGCGGGCTCGGTTGTCGGCTGTTCCGCTGCGCTTGAATCGGTGCTATTTTTGGGCGCTACCCATTTGATAAAGGGCGACTGGCGTTGCTGTTTGCCAGTTGCCTGTGGATCGCGCGGGCTCGTCACGGATTTGTCAGGTGCCGGCTGGGCAACCTGCGGTGAACTTGGCTTGGCGTTGGGCGGACTGCTCCGTTTGGCTGCGGGCAGATCGTTGCCGTTCAGAAAATCGACCACGGCCGCATTCAGCTCCAGATCTTGCTGCGGCACGTAAATATCGAGTGTTGCCGGCCGACGGAAAGCCAGGCCGTTATCGTGAGCCAGCGCTTGCCCGGCAGGGAACGCTGCTAACAGAGCAGCCCCCAACACACACCGGGCCTGTGCGAGCTTGCCAATCACTGGTAACCAGCGTGGTACCACTGCCTTCCCCCCCCCATCAAATTCTGTGGTTTCTCTCCATTCCGATGCACTTGGTATCGGGAATCAGGGGGTCAGATATTCAGCCAGAAGGGCAATCTTTTTGGGCAGAGAGGCGCGCGAATTGCGTGCAACAAGATGGGGTGGGGCAACGGATGGCTGCTTGCCCAAACAGCGAGTGGAAGCGGCAAGGCCCGTAGAGCTGGCGTCACACGTCTGTCGGCACGGATTAGAAGGGCAGCAGATTTTTCTTTTTGCTAGCCACGGAAATTACGGGCCGTTCGGCGGTGGCGTACTCTCGCCAAGCTGCCACGTCGTTCCCCAGGTCTTGGCCGCTGACGGCTTTTAGCGACTGCACGGCTGCGTACTGCATGGCCGGATCGCGATCTTGTACGGCCACTGCCAGGGCGGCGACGCTTTCGGTCGTGCGAATGCCTCCCAAGGCATCGATGGCAGCCAGCCGTGCGTCCAAGTCGTCCTGTTTCTCCAGCACACCCCGCAGGGCAGGGACAACCGCATTGTCCCCGCGGGCACCGAGCCGCTGGCAGCAGGCAATCCGGACATCGAGGTCCTCATCCTGCAGCCCAGCTAGCAAGACTTGTTCGGCCACAGGGGTGGAAAATTCGGCAATCGATTCCTGGATGGCCAGTCGCACCAGCGGGTCAGGCTCCGTGCGAATCTGCATGGCCAATTGCTCGGTGAGTCGGCGTTGCTCTTCGTCGTCAGCCTCGGCAGCACGCAGGCCAATCTCGCGGATCGCTGCGACGCGCATGGCGGGGGTGATGATGGAGGTGCGTTCCTGGCGTTGAAAAGGCAAGGTGGCACACCCGGCGGCAACCACTTGGATCAGGAACAGCATCAGGATTGCCGGGCGAGATTGTCGGTGATGGTTGGTGCACGCGTGCCGCATGACATCAAATGCAGGGGTGAGAGAGCAGAAGGTTACGGGCGGAAAAGTAGCAAACCCGCCGGGGGTCCACCATGCCAATAATCCGCTGAGACACTGCTTTTGGTTGTTATTCCGGCCATCCCGTTTCGTCCAGGTCATTCCCGCGGAGGCGGGAATCCAGGTTGTCCACGCCTACGTCATTCCCGCGGAGGCGGGAATCCAGGTTGTCCGCGCCTACGTCATTCCCGCGGAGGCGGGAATCCAGGTTGTCCGCGCCTACGTCATTCCCGCGG
>CAMYJY010000063.1 GCA_947258835.1 uncultured Pirellulales bacterium | reverse complement strand
GGTCGCCGCACGGCTCCTCGACGAGCGCGGGGTCGCCACCGACCGACGGCGACAGGTGCTCGACATCGGTTCGTCGTTCGGCCAGTTCCTCCTCCCCTTCGCTCGCGCCGGGTGGCGCAGCGTCGGCGTCGAACCGGCGAACGGTCCGGCGGCCGTGGCAGCGGGCGTTGAGTTTTTGCTCCGCACCCAGCTTTCCCAGGGGGCTTGGGGGCAAGCTGCCAGTTCCAAATACTATCGCATTTGGGCGCCAGTTCCCGGGGCCCATCGGGCCTTCCGTACGGCGGTGACGGGTCTCTGCGTGGCGGCCCTGGTGGAGTCGCAAGCGCTGCTGGACAGCGAGTTGCGCGCCCGCGCGGAGGAGGCCATTGATCGCGGGCAAGCTTGGCTCCTCAATCCAGAGCACCAACTCCGCCGCAGTGCGCCCGATGCCTACGATGACACGATGGGTTATGCCCTCTACAGCGTGTGGGGGCATGCCTATGCCATCCACGGATTGGTGCTGCTTCACGAGCGCGCGGCCGGCAACGCCCAGTTGCAGGCCGCGGTCCTGACCAGCGCGCAGCACCATGTCGATCAACTGCGTCAAACGGCCTTTTTGAACGGGGGCTGGGGATACTATGACGATCCCCTCACGGATCGCCAGGGCGAGCCTGTGAAGCCGCGTCGCGCAAAAATGCAGCGTCCTGCCGGGAGTCCGAGTAGTTTTTGCACGGCCACGGCTCTGATTGCAATTCGTGAAGCCCAGACCCTGGGCATCACGTTCCCCGACCAACGCCTGGAGGAGGCCCTCGCCGCCTTGAGAAGGCAGCGCTTTCCTGATTTTGCATATGCCTACGGAGAGTACCTCAGGATGAGGCCCCGTCGCGACATCAATCGTCCCGCGGGCAGTTTGGGCCGCTCCCAGGTTTGTAATCTGGCCCTGCACCTGTACGGTGACCCGCAAGTTTCCCAGGAGGTGCTGCGGTGTTGGCTGGATCGTCTCTTTGCCCGCAATGGTTGGCTGGGGATGGGACGCAAGCGTCATCTGCCGGGCGCATCGCCGCACTCAGCGGCATTTGGTGTGGCCGGTTATTTTTACTATTACGGGCACTACTACGCGGCGCAGTGCATCCAGCAGCTGCCCGTGGCAGAGCGTGCGGCATACCGCAATCAGCTGGCGCGCACCCTCGTGCCCCTGCAAGAATCGGATGGCAGCTGGTGGGATTATATCCTCTACGACTACCACCAGCAGTATGGAACGGCCATGGCCCTCAGTGCCCTCGTGCGGTGCCAGTAGGGCGGCAGGGCCTGCCGGCCAATGCAACCTTCGGGGTAGCAGGAAGCAAGCTGTTTCATAAAAGCCACGTTTCCGCACGCGGAATCGTCTTCTCCGCGGCCCCTGGTTGCTGGTGCAAATGCCGATGTTGTCTTTCTCAAACATCTTTGTGGGCAACCGACTCGTGCCCCTGGGGGTTGTGTTTTCCTAGCAACTGATGATGCAAAAAAGCTCAGCTATTTCGTTTGCTTTTTTGTTGGCCTCCCCTGCCCTACAAGCTAGTGTTTGATGTCGCCCCGAAACCAATCCGTGAGCAGAACACACAGATGCTTGAAGACCCACAGCCAAGAGATCCACTGAACGTTAGTCAAAGTGCAGCAGCGAGTTCGCCGATGGGATATTTAAAACAGTTTTTCACCAACGTCTTTCCTGATGAAGCCGTCGCGGAGAGTGGAAATAGTTTTGGGCAGCTCACCGAGAGCGAATTGGAAGCCCATTTGGGAATTAACAGCTACGGTGATTTCACGCTCAGCAATGCCGTGCGACCGGCTTACGACTTGGAGGTGATTCCCACGAGCGGATTCCGGCACGACGTCTATCGAGACGAGATCACCAAACAAGACGTGCCTGTCGTGATGGCGGCCGTGTCGCGGGAGAAACTGTTTGATACCTTCATGCAGCTACTCGACCCGCTGGGCCCGACGGTCGACGTGGTGATCGAAACCAGCCATCAGCACAGCTCGTCGGGACATCAAGATCTGTACCGTGAGCATATCGACATGCCCATTTTACAGAGCATCCTCTGGGACTACGAGGATCTATTGGTCAACGACGGCTGCACGGGCATTGCCGTGTTGAACCCCAGCACGCCTCAAGAACTGCAATTCGACGAGCACAAGCTCCTGATCGTCTACGGCCAAACACTGACGCCTTACGAAGGCGTCCTGATCGACGCCGGACTGAACTGCCGCGAAGAAATGAAGTTCATCACCGAGGCCGAGCACGTGCACTCCACCAACGACGAGTACGTGCAACAATTCGCCGAACTGAAGCTCCGCCTGGGCATCGATGAAGAATAGAAAGATACTCAAGCACTTTGGAGTGTTGATCTTTATTGGAGTTCTTAGCATCGTAGTTGCGTTGCTAGGTTGGCGGGAGCTTGTCGCCGAGGCTATCTTCACCCTCGGCATTGCCATCGTGATTGGCGTGGGTGTGCCAGCGGTTGTTTTCGTGCCGATGTTCCTGTGGCACTATGCAAGACATGGGTCCGCGACGATTGCCTGGAAATGCACGTGGAGTGCATCCAAGTCTTTTCTGTTGCGTGTGTTGGAAGGTCTCTAAGCGGGGCTGGGGCAGCCCCGGTTCTTGCACGTCTTACGGAACCGGGGCTATCGCCCACCGGCTCATTGGTGGGGAGGGCTGGTAACCGCTGTGCATGAAATCACTGCCGCGGGTGGCACCGACAGTCGGCCGGAGTTGGCTGGGCCATGAAAACAAGCCTCTAGCGGCCGATTGTCGGTGTGCGCAGCCCAGGAGGTCTGGGCTCTTCCAATTCCAGTGCAGCGTGTATCCAAGTCCGTACAAATATTTTACAATCGTCCCAGAGCCCGCAGCCGAAAACGTCCCGGTATGTGCGGCGTAAAACTTGCCCCTCTTGCCCCTCCGATACCCGCCCCGCTAGGGCGGTTGCGTCCGTATGTCCTCTGTCTGGGATGATTTGGCCAGGCAGCTTGCCGAGCGCCACAGCCAACACTTGCTCCGCCACCGCTATACGGTTGCCGGTCCGCAGGCCGCCCATCTCGTGGTGGACGGACAGCGGATGTTGGCCTTTTGTAGCAACGACTACCTGGGACTGGCCAACCATCCCTACGTCATTGAGCAATTTACCCTGGCTGCCCAGCGTTACGGTGTGGGCGGAGGGGCCTCGCATTTGGTCTGCGGTCATACGCAGGAACACCAGCTGCTCGAGCAAGAGTTTGCCGCCCGCACCGGCCGCGAGCGGGCCCTCTTGTTTTCCACCGGTTACATGGCCAACCTGGGGGTGCTCACCGCCTTGCTGGATCGCAGGGATGCGGTCTTTGAAGACAAGTTGAATCATGCCTCGTTGCTCGATGGTGGGCGGCTGTCGGGGGCCCGCTGGGAGCGATTTTTGCATAACGATCTCACGCAGCTGGAAAAACGACTGCGGCGGAGTCAGGCGCGTCGGAAACTGATCTGTGTGGATGGTGTGTTCAGTATGGATGGGGATGTCGCGCCGCTCGAGGACTTGTCGCGTCTGGCCGCGCAATACGACGCGGTGCTGATGGTCGACGACGCGCATGGGTTTGGCGTGCTGGGCCAGCAGGGGAACGGGCTTTGTGAGCTGCAGGGGCTCGGGCCGGCGGAAGTGCCCATTTTGATGTGCACGCTGGGCAAGGCCCTGGGGACCTTCGGTGCTATCGTGGCCGGTTCCCACACCTTGATTGAAACCCTGGTGCAGTTCGCGCGCTCGTATATCTACACCACCTCGCTGCCGCCTGCCGTGGCGGCCGCGACCCGAGCCAGTTTCACCTTGCTCGACGAAGAGGCCTGGCGGCGTGCGCATTTGCAGAAGCTGATCGCCTTGTTCCGCACAGAGGTGGCTGGCTTGGATTTAACGTTGCTGGAATCTACCACGGCCATCCAACCGCTGGTGGTCGGCGATGCGGAGAGGGCCTGGCAGTGGCAGCGGGCCTTGCGTGAGCGGGGCATTTGGATCACCGCCATTCGCCCCCCCACCGTGCCGCCAGGTACGGCCCGCCTGCGGATCACCTTGAGTGCTGCGCATACGGAGGACCATGTTTGCCAACTGGTCGAGGCCTTAGGGCAAGTCGCGGATGCTTTGCCTAGACAGGAGGCGTAGACCGGATGGCCCACTGGACGCTCACCCCATTCCCGGAGTCGTCGGCCCCTGTTGTCCCAACAAGTCCTGCGCGTGCTGCAGGCGATCACAATCTTTGCCTTCTGCCCACACTCCAGCGACCAACGGGAGCGGGCCAAGGTCTTCCGAGCGGTAGCTCGCATCGGCTGGCGGCTCTGCCGCCCTCGCATCGGCTGGCGGCCCCCCGTTCAAGCCGGGGGCAGGCTCTGCCGCCCTGCGTGCTTATTCCTGGCTGGAGTGTGGGCAGTGATATCTTCGCCCGTGTGTTGCCCGAACTAAGTCAGCATTTTGGGGTGTGGCAAGCCGACCTGACGGTTTTGGAAAGTGGCGATACCATCGAGACCGTGGTCGCGGAGTTGGCACGGGCTCTGACGGACCCCGCCTGGTTGATTGGCTGGTCGCTGGGCGGCAATATCGCGCTGGAATTGGCCGCACGCTACCCGGAAAAAGTGTTGGGACTGTGTCTGCTGGGTACCTCGCCCAGCTTTGTGCGGCGGGGGCACTGGCCTGCCGGCATGGATCCACAGGTGCTGGTGCAGTTTCAAGAGGGGATGGAAACGCATCCAGAAAAAACACTAAAACGTTTCGACGCCTTGCAGGTGCGTGGTGACCAGCAAGAAAAAGATCTGAAAAAATTCTTGCGGGACTATCGGCGGCGGCAGGGGTTGGCGGATCAGGCCCTGTTGGCCCGAGGCCTGGCCCTGCTGGCGGAGTTTGACCAGGTGGAGAAATTGCAGACGCTCTCGATGCCTACGCTGTGGTATTTTGGGGATCAGGATCGTCTGGTAGATGCTGCCGTGGCCGCGGACGTGCAGCGGTGCTTGCCAGCTGCGCGGACGTGCATCTTGGAGCAGACGGCGCACCTGCCCTTCCTGACCCAGCCGGATCAGTTTTTGCAAGGATTGCTGGGAGTCGCTCAGCAAGTCCTCCGGCGTGAAAAGCGGCAAGTGGCCGCGGCCTTTGGCCGTGCGGCAGACGGTTATGACGCCTCCGCCCGTCTGCAGCACGAGGTGGCTGACCAGCTCCTGCAACGGGTGGTTCCTGGCCCGGGGATTTTGCTGGATGCCGGCTGTGGCACGGCGGCTGCGACGGCGCGCTTGGCGGAGCGGGCAGACCACGTGATTGCCGTGGATTTGGCAGCAGCAATGCTGCGTTACGGTCGGGAGAAGTATCCTCAACTCCAGAGCTGGCTGGTTGCGGACCTAGAACATTTGCCCTTGGCCGCCGCCTCGGTCGAGGGGATTTTTTCCAGTCTGGCCGTGCAGTGGTGCACTGCGGTGGCTGGGTTTTTAGACGGGTGGTATCGCGTCCTCAAACCCGGCGGCAAGGTGTACGTGGCGACACTAGGGCCCCAGACCTTGTGTGAATTGCGCGCGAGTTTTGCCATGGCCACGAGCTATCGGCATGTGAATCAATTCGTGTCGGCCGACATGCTCACCCAGCAGGCCCAGCGGGCTGGATATTCACTGCTGGAGTGTCAGGTCGAGAACAAGGTCATGCGTTATGCACAGCTGCGGGAGTTATTGCGCGATCTGAAAAATATCGGTGCCCAAACGGTGCTGGGTGGACGGATGCCAGGCTTGATGGGCCCGGCTCGCTTTCGGAAGATTGAACAAGCTTATGCAGCGTATCGGGACAGGGGCGGATTTCTGCCGGTGACCTACGAGGTGATCTTCTTGTGTCTGCAGAAACCGCTCCAAGAACGGCTGGGTGTGCTACCGTGATCTCGCTGTGGCTGCGATTCCGTGCCACGAGCTACGAATATCCGGCACTATGTCCATTGCATCGCCGCACGGGAGCAGGCAAGTGCTTTCCGAGCGGTAGCTAGCAGTGTGCCGCGTCCGTCATTCCCGCGGAGGCGGGAATCCAGCAGCAGTGTGCCGCGTCCGTCATTCCCGCGTAGGCGGGAATCCAGCAGCAGTGTGCCGCGTCCGTCATTCCCGCGGAGGCGGGAATCCAGCAGCAGGCGCAAATAGTCTAGATTCCCGCCTCCGCGGGAATGACGTAAGGCACGACCAGAAACGCCGAAGATTGCACAATGGACTACCAAACCGCGGATTCTGCTCGCTGCTCGTCCCCGGCCGATCTGGCCTTGCCCCGAACCCGCGGATGCGGGAAGATCCGGCCCGTGCTGCTCAGGTCGGCTGTGAAAGGGTCTTTGCTGGCAAAGAGCAGGCGGCAATCCTGCGGCGAAAATATGTCGGCCTGGTCGGCTGGGAACAGTAGGCAAGTCTGGGGCGCAACAATTCTGCAAGCGGAACACGCACATGATGCCCACCATCAAGGCCAGTCTCGTGCTCAGTGCTGTGCTCGCCTGTGGTTGCCAGTCCTGGCAGCAGTGGCCCCCCTGGAGCTACGCCGACCAACCACCGGGCTCTCCTGCGATCACGCCCTTTCCGCCCATTTCGCCCATTCCGATGGGAGATGCGGTGCTTGCTCCGCCGCTGGCCAACAATACCGTGGTTCCATCCCTCGGGCAGCCGGTCATTGCGGTGCCAGCCACCAATCCGCTGTATCTACCGGTCACCAACCAGGATTGGGCCTGGGAGCAAATTGTGGATGTGGTCGATGATTATTTTCGCATTGAGCGGGAAAATCGGGTGCAGCTGGTGGGCAATGTACTCACCGAAGGACGCATTGACACTTTCCCGCAGGTGGGAGCGACCTGGCTCGAGCCGCAGCGGCCGGATTCGGTAGGTCGGAAAAATCGTTGGGAAAGCACTTTTCAAACGATTCGCCGCCGCGCTATCCTGCGAATTATCCCCGAGCAGGGCGGCTACTTGGTCGATGTGGCCGTGTATAAAGAACTGGAGGACTTGCCGCGGCCCGAAAACTCGACGGCTGGGGCCGCCACCTTGCGTAACGATGATAGCCTTCCCAGTCGCCTCAGCGAAAAGGTGAGCCGGACACGCTTTGCCGAGAACTGGATCCCCCAAGGCCGTGATCTCCCGGTGGAGCAGCAGATGTTGGCCGAGATTCAGGCCCAGCTGCGACAGCAATGAGAGGGCGAGCCGCCGGCGGGGCCGCCGGCCGATGCGAGCTACCGCTCGGAATGAAATGAGCAGGATCCATGGCCTCGGCCAACTAGAATTCCGGCTGCGCCTGCTCAGTCGGAATTCCGAGTTTGGTAATTGGGGCTGCGGCTGGCCGGGCAGCTGAAAAAACAGGCAACCGCACGATGAAGGCGGTGCCCTTCCCCACGGTGCTTTCCACGCGCAGTTTCCCTCCGTGGGCGTCCACGATGTCCTTGCAGGTCGCCAGACCCACGCCCGTACCCCCTTTGCCGCTGGCGTCCGGGCCTTGCTTGGTGCTGTAGTAGCGTTCGAAAATTTTAGGCAGTTGTTCACGCGGTATGCCCGAGCCGGAATCCCGTACCGTAAGATCCACGAATCCGGCTGCCGGGTCATGACTAAGACGGAGCACCAATTCACCCCCCTGCGGCATCGCCTGGCGCGCATTGGTCATCAAGTTCAAGAGCACTTGCTGGATTTGATTGCCAATGGCCCGGACGTTGGGTACCTCATCAAATTCCAAACGCACGGTAACCCGATACTTCTGCATCTCGCGCTCCAACAGCACCAGCGACTCTTGCAAAATTTGCGCAAGTTGGGTGGGGGCAAATTCGGGTTTGCGATTCCGCGCCAGACCCAACACGCTATTGGTGATCTTCTCGGCCCGCTGGGCGGCAGCCATGATTTTATCGAGTGCCTTGTCGCGGGTGGGCCCGTCTTGATGGCGCAAACCGAGCTTGGCGTAATTCAGGATGGTCATCAGCACATTGTTGAATTCATGCGTGGTGGTCCCTACCAATTCACCCAGGGCCGCCATTTGCTGGGCTTGGGCCAGCTCCGCCTTGAGGGCCGCAATTTCTTGTGCTGCTGTTTGTTGGTCGTCTTGCATAAGATTTAATTCGCCACTAGATGCTCTCGGTACGGATCCCGCAATGTATGCTGCGCCCACGTGGTCGGTGCCGGCGGTGCCCAGCCAAGTCGCTGTGCGGTGCTGTCTCCATTTACGAGAAACGCACAGCCTACGCAGCTTGCCAGGCCCAGCCAGCCCCCACGGTTTTGCCAGGCACTAAGCTTTAACTGCTTTCCTGCTAACCACTTAGCTCACTAGGGGCTATCGACGAAGAGGTGGCTACGACCTAAAGCGAATCGTTTTAGCCGTTAAGATTTCTCTTTCGTCGTCAGAGTTTTTTTTCTATGGTGCCGCTGCTTCCCAAATCTCTTACATCCCCGACCTAAGCCCCCAACTCATCATGCATACGATGCACATGCTATCAACGGCGCTCGGCTTAGCCCGCGACACGGGTTACCGGATACGTGAAGAACCTCTGGATGGTGCCGGCGGAGGACATTGCCTCATTCAGGGCCAACCGTGGCTGTTGTTGGATCTAACGCAGTCGGCCCAAGAACAGCTGGACGTGGTGTTGGATGCACTGCAGGCGCAGCCGCAGCTGGAGTGGGCCAAGATTCCGCCTGAGCTCGCGGAGCAACTACGTGCACCGCGCGCGGCTTAGTTTTGCCACACGGAATCCTGTTTTCACTTGAAGTACAGCTGATGCCGCTGAATGTAGTCTGCCACGGTTGGCGGCACCGAGTCTTGCCAGGGCTCGCCGTGGGCAATCTGCCGACGGATTTGCGAGCTGCTCATCGGCAGCGGAGGCATTTCGATTTGGTGTTGGTGGACCCGCGCCACGATTTCCGGAGTTGCCACATTCCGCAAGCCGTCAAAATTGGGCTCGGGCGTCCCCGCTCGTCGCACCACCAATAGCGTTGCCAACCGGCAAATTTCCGCTGGGCGATGCCACCGCGGCAGTTCCGCCAGGGCATCGGCACCGAGCAAAAAAAATAGCTCGGCCGTGGGCTGCTGGCGACGGATTGTTTGCAAGGTGTCTACCGTATAGCTGGTTCCGCCCCGTTTTAGTTCCAGGGGCAGGGGGGACCAGCCCTCGTGCGGCTCGCAAGCCAGTTGCAGCATGGCCAGCCGGTGCCGGTCGTCGGCTTGGGGTCCCAACGGTTTGAGGGGCTGCTGGGCAGTCGGCACCCACCAGACACGCTCCAGTCCAGCCTGTTGCTGACAACAGCCCGCCAGCGTCAAGTGCCCCCAATGCACCGGATCAAAACTGCCGCCAAATATACCAAGACGCATGGGGAAAAAGGGGCTAGGGACTAGGGACTAGGGGCTAGGGAGTAGAAGGGGCTAGGGAAGGTGGAACGCTAAATGCTATGGTACAGTCTGGTCTTGCTGACCCCTAGATCCTAATCCCTAATCCCTAATCCCTAATCCCTAATCCCTAATCCCTAATCCCTAATCCCTAATCCCTAATCCCTAATCCCTAGCCCCTAGCCCCTAGCCC
>CAMYJY010000062.1 GCA_947258835.1 uncultured Pirellulales bacterium | reverse complement strand
GCGATCTCTTCGCGGAGCGCGTTTTGCGGAGGGGGCTCAGGTTGCACGGGGGAGGGGGGCATAGAAACGTGTTGCGGGGCAAAATACTGAGGGATGTCGTAAAGTTGGAAAGGTCTGCCGGTGGCGGTGGATGAACTAGGCTGGCACGATGGGCCGTGTTCTGGCACCGTCGCCGCCAGGTTTGCGGATTTTTCCAGCTGCACTCAGGGGGTTGGGGCCGAGGGCTGCTCAAAAGCTACAGCGTGGGACAATCGGCAGCAATATCGAGTCGGCACCTGAGGACCGTGGCGGAACGGGTTTGTTTTCGTGAGGGTAGCCCAGGTTGGCGAAGCCTACCTGGGCGGCCCCCGATCAAGCCGCGGGCAGGCTCTGCCGCCAGAGGTTGCCTTACTGCACGTCCCAAAATTGTCTGGTGCTGCCGTCTATGCCGGCCGCTGGATACCCCAGCGCGGTTGTAGGATAGGCCCCTAAAGTTCCCGACAAACCTCTTGTGACTGCGTCACATCGGTAGGGCTATCGCCAACCGATGCCACCCATGGGTGACAAAGCTGTGCCAGTCCGTACCTGCAACCGGACAGCGGCGGATTCAACCAGGCTTCCCGGATGGTTAGCTAGCACGTATACTGCTACGTTGTCTTGATTTGTTACTTTCAGTACTTCCAAATTCCCCCGTTCTCACCAGGGATCGGGGCGATAAGCCGCCCGAGAATCAACGTTTTTAGCAGCTAGCACACGGCTTCATCGGCCAAATTTGGAACTACCGAATTTTTATTTTTTCGCACGCAGCGCACTGCCGGAAATCATATGGACTTTGACGAACAAAAACCAACCTGGGACTCTTTAACCAAGGAATTGGGCATCGAGCCTGCTCCCGAAGCATTTCAACGGCACCAACCGCCCCCCCAAGACTTGCCAGCCGCGGCTCCGCAGGCGGATGCTGGTGAGGTAGAGGAGCCCCCGACCTCGCCGCCCGGTAATTGGAAAGACCTAGCGGAGGATTTGGGCGTAGCAGTCGACCCGGAACATTTTGCTGGGGCGCCTGAATCGGACACCCCAGCTGAGCCAGAATTGCCGGAGCCCGTTACGTTACCGGCCCCGATTTTCTCCAGCGATTCGGTGGCAACGGTTCAGCACGCGTCGGCCGCCGAGGCGCACCATGTCGCCAACTCCGAGGATACCCAGCAAGCGTTCGCGGAGTATTCCGACGTCGGCGACAGCCCATCGCCTCCGACCGCTGCCTTGCCCAGGGATGCTGGCGCTGACGATACGTTGGCCTGCTCCAGTCCACCGGACGAGGCAGCGACAGGCGAAGCACCGGCAACGGACGCGGTGCTCCCCGAGCCTACCGAGGAGGGCCTGGAGGACAAAGATAAAAACATTTTGGACAAAACCAGCGATGTTGCCCGCAGTGCCTTTGACGCCTTGTTCTCCATCGGTGCTTCGGCCTGGGGCAGTGCCGTACGGGAGTCTCCCGAGCAGGGCTCCCCTTTTGAGGGGGAACCGCGGGAGTTGTTTGCGGAAGATAAAGATCAAGGCGATGTCAGCGCGGACATATCGGGGACGGAGGCGGACGGCACGGACTTGGAGGAAGGGGCGGTCGAGATGTCCGCTGCAGAAGAGCGGCGGCCCAGGCGCCGCCGGCGTCGGGGCGGTAGACGCCGGAAAGCGACGGGAGACAGCGCCCGTTCGGACGAGACGGCTACTGACGTCACCAGCGCCTTCGAGGATGGGGCAGAAAGCGTGGCCGAGGAGGCCGACGAAAAAAGGACTCGGCCCCGCCGCTCGCGGAGGCGATCACGGGGGGCTGCTGAGCCAAGAGCGGCTGCTCGTTCGCCGCAAGACCCGCAGGACTCGCTGGATCCCGTCACCGATAGCGAAGACGTGATCGACGCGTCCACAGCGGAAGTAGGGGAGGGGAAGCGGCGGACATCCCATCGCAATCTACCGACTTGGTCGGATGCGATTGGGGTCATTGTGGATGCCAATCTTGAGCTCCACAAAACATCCTCCAGCAGGAGTGGTGGTTCTCGAGGACGTGGTGGTCGGGGGCGTGGTGGCCGTCAGCGCGGTAGTGGTGGCCAAAAGAAATAGTAAGTTACTATTCAGCCAAATGAAGCAGCCTGCTCGAAACAGGGCGAATTTGGAAGTACTCAAAGTAGACATTCCGTTGGTTGGCGGCCCCCCCGTTTCAGTCGGGGCAGGCCCCGGTGCGAGCCGGGGGCAGGCCCCTGTTCAAGCCGGGGGCAGGCTCTGGCGCTGGTGGAGGCTTGGCGATGGCCGCAACGTTTCAGATTGCAGGCAACGTGGTTGATATCCACGCCCGTCGTGTCTTCGCGGCCGAAGTCACTGTGCGGGACCAGCGGATTGTCGCGATCACGCCGACCGACGTCCCGGTCCAGACCTTTCTTCTCCCGGGTTTTATTGACGCCCACGTGCATATTGAGAGTTCGCTGCTGGTGCCCACGGAGTTTGCCCGCGCGGCAGTGGTGCACGGGACGGTAGCCACGGTGAGCGATCCGCATGAGATTGGCAACGTGTTGGGCGTCGCGGGCGTGCAGTACATGCTGGAAAATGCCAGCCATTCTCCATTCAAATTTTACTTTGGGGCCCCATCCTGTGTGCCGGCCACACCCTTCGAAACGGCGGGGGCGTCGATTTCCGTGGCGGAGGTGGAGCAACTCCTGGATGACCCGCGAATTTTGTACCTCAGCGAGATGATGAACTTTCCGGGGGTGTTGCAGGGAGACGAGGCCTGCCTGGCAAAAATTCGGGCCGCGCACCAGCGGGGCAAGCCTGTCGATGGGCACGCGCCGGGCCTCCGCGGCCAGCAGGCCGCCCAGTATGTTGCCGCGGGCATCAGCACCGATCACGAATGTTTTACCAGGGAAGAAGCGCTCGACAAGTTGGCGGCGGGTTGCCAGATTTCCATCCGCGAGGGATCTGCTGCGCGCAATTTTGACGCCTTGGTGGGACTGCTCGCCGATTTTCCAGCGCGGACCATGCTCTGTAGCGATGACAAACACCCCGACGAGCTCTTGGCGGGCCATATCAACCACCTAGTCCGTAGGGCGGTGGCCAGCGGAACGGATGTGTTTGCCGCCCTGCAAGCTGCTTGCCTGAATCCCATCACGCATTACAAGCTGCCCGTGGGACAGTTACGCGTGGGCGATCCGGCCGATGTGATTGAAGTCGATTCGTTGACCAATTTTGCCGTGCAGCGGACCTGGATCGAGGGCCAGTTGGTGGCTGAAAACGGTCGGTCGCTGATTCCCCGTGTTCCGCCAGAAGTGGTCAATCAGTTTGTGGCCACGCGGGTGGAACCTGAGCAGCTGGTGGTGGAAAAAAAGGCGGAATTGCTCCAAGTGATTGAAGCGCTCGACGGTCAGCTGATTACCAACCGCTTGTCCGTAACTCCCACAACGGATGCTGCCGGACAAATCATCAGCAATGTTGAGGAAGACATTCTCAAGCTGGTCGTGGTCAACCGCTACCAGCAGGCGCCTCCTCAAATTGCCACCATCAAGAACTTCGGCTTGCGGCGCGGCGCGATGGCCTCGAGCGTAGCGCACGACTCGCACAATGTCATTGCCGTGGGGGTGGCGGATGTGGATCTGGCGGACGCCATCAATCAGGTCATGCAGGCAGGAGGCGGCTTAAGCGCCTGTTGTCGGGAGGACGCGATCGCGCACTGCCTGCCCTTGCCCGTGGCCGGACTGATGGCCACGGGGACTTGCCAGGAGGTTGCCGCTGCCTACCAGCAGTTGGACACGGCGGTCAAAAGTTGGGGCTCTCGGTTACGTGCCCCTTATATGACACTGTCCTTCATGGCGCTGCTGGTGATCCCCGCACTGAAACTAAGCGACTTGGGACTGTTTGATGGGACGCGGTTTGAGTTCACGCCGCTGCAGACGGACTAGAGCAGGTTTGCAGTTTTGAGTTATCGCATGTTTTCTCACCGCATTCGTCTCCGACCGTTGGCCCAACTCTGCCATCGTTTGTCGATTGCCACCGGTGCGGGCTTGCAGGATCTGAAAATTTGGCAAGACGAGTCCCGCCGCGGTTCGGCCTCGCAGCAGCGGATGGTGGGGCGGGTGGCCCAGGCGTTGGCCCAGGGCAGCACGCTGGCGGAATCCGTGGCCAGCACAGGGAGTTATTTTCCGCGCTTATTTCGTCAAATGTTGGAAGTGGGTGAAGTGAGCGGTCAGTTGAGCCAGACTTACGAGCGACTGGCCCAGCATTACGATGCCTCACTGGCCGCTAAAAAGGTTTTTTTGTCAAAACTTTCTTGGCCGGCCTTTCAGTTGGGCATGGCGTTGGCGGTGATCGGCATCTTGATTTGGGTGATGGGGGTGCTGCCCGCTGGCGCGCCGGACTTACTGGGGCTGGGGCTGATTGGCAACCGGGGATTGATGCTGTACCTCAACGGTTTAATTCTCTGCGGCCTAGGGGGGTGGTTGTTGATTGAGGCAACTCGCCGGGGGGCTTTTTGGTTACGCCCCGTGCAGCGGTGGTTGCTGTCGCTGCCCCTGGTGGGTCAGGCCTGGCAGACGTTGGCGCTGGCGCGTTTTACCTGGTCCTTGCAGTTGGTGCTGGACACGTCCATGGATTTGCGCGCCGCCCTGCCGCTGGTGCTGGACGCGACCGGCAACGATCATTATGCCCGCTGGGGTCCGGATGTGGCTCGACGTATTCAGCAGGGACAAGAAATCCATGTGGCCCTCGGTGCTACAGGTGTTTTTCCCCCGGAGCTGCTCGATCAGATCGCCGTGGGGGAGCACAGTGGCCGCTTGGCTGAAATCATGCGGCGGCTGGCGGAGGAGTATCAGGAGCGGGCCAGCACGGCCACCGCCGTGCTGGCCCAAGTGGCCGGCTATGCGATCTGGTTGCTGATTTCCGGCTTCATTATCATGCTCATTTTCCGGCTTTTTTCGGTGTATGTCGCCGCACTCAATGAGGCAGCGCAGCCGATCTAGTCTCCGATCAAGCTTGGCTTGATCAAGACTCTAGCGCAGACTTTCCAAGTGCTCGGCCAGAGCCATTTTGGGATGGGCCAGACGCCGGTGAAGATAGGTGCTGAGCGGCGGGGGCTCGGTGGTCGTGGCCAGCTGGGCCAGGTAGTCGGTCAGGACCTGCGTTTGGTCATCGCTGGACTCGAGCAAAAAATGCACCCAGGCCCAAGACTGGGCATACTCGGCTTGGGTCATGGTGGCAGCGGAGCGCAGTTGTTCGAGCGCCGCCAGGTCGTACTTGGTCTCAGGGTGCTGGTGGAGATATTTTAGGTGGGCCAGGTTGAGGCCCTGCCGACCGTACGGGACCTCAAAATATTCGGCCAAGCCTTCGTCGAGCCACAGGGGCAAGTTGGGGACTGCCGCATGCAAATAGCCGTGGGCCACCTCATGCCGCAGGTCCTCCGCGACATGGTCCCCCCACTGAGCATAGACGGAAAGCGCGTCCTCGGTGCCGACGAAAATAGCACGTCGGTTAACATAGGCGGGGAAACGTTGGCGTATGAATTCATCATAGGCAGCCTGTTTGCCAAACAGATAGATATGAATTGGTTCCTGGCTAGGAGGGAGTGCCAGCTGTTGGCAAATCCGCTGCTGCGCTGCCAGCAGTTCATTGATCAACCGGTGCTCGTCGGGCAAGGGAAAATCGCTGTGAAGCATGAGTGAGTTGCGTTGCAACTCGTGTCGGAAGGTGCTGGGCGGCGGGGGGACGAACAACGCTTGGCAACCAGCCATTGCCAGCCAGAGAAAGATCAAGAGCTGGGCCAGACACCGCATGTGCGAAAAACCTGCGCAGGTGAGAGGGAGCGTGAAAGTGATGCCAGCATCTACCCGAGGCGGGCATTCTAGCGGGCGTTGTCCTAGCGGCGAAGGGCAGTCTGGGCGGCCTGAGCGCACCAGCGCACCTCGCGGTTTGGTAGTCCGTTGTGCAGCAGCTGGCGTTTCCAGTGAGGAGCCTTCCCTACGTCATTCCCGACGCTCTCCTACGTCATTCCCGCGCAGGCGGGAATCTAGACTAACCGCGCCTGTTACTGGATTCCCGCCTGCGCGGGAATGACGTGGGCGGTGGCCAGCCTGGTAGTTGAGGGGGAACGGAGATGTTAAGCTAAGCGATTCGTAGGGACTGGCGGCCCCCCGTTCCAGCCGGGGGTAGGCTCCGCCGCTTTGAGAGGAGGAAATTATTTTGACGCATTTTATTAGGGCCGCCAGTGCGCTTGTGCTGGGCCTACAGCTCTTTCTATCACCGGCAGTGAGCGGAGAATTTGCGGGTTGGCAGGATTGGCGGGTGGTGGAACAGCAGGGCCGACCTCACATTATCCGCGCGGCCGATTTGGACGGCGATGGCCGGGCAGAGCTGATTGTCGTCAACAGCCGGCGTGCGCGTCTGGACCTGTACCATTGGCGTGACGTGTCGGCTGCAGCGGAGACGGGGAGTCTGACCGCCGGTGGCGAGGTCCCACAGCCCAATGAGTTGCCGCTGGCCCGGGAGATAGAGCACCAGGAGTTGCGGCTGGAGCACGTACCCCGAGATGTGTTGGCGCGGGACCTAAATCACGACGGATTGCCGGAACTGATCGTGCTGATGTCACCGCCGAACCAGGTTGTCGTCTACAGGTGGCAGCAGGGTGCCTGGCAGCGGCATTTTAAGCTCGACTTACTGCGGGGCAAAATTCCGGCTTCCCGGGACACGTTGCTGCTACGCAGTCTGCCTGCTGGCGGCTGGCAGTTGTTGGTGAGTCTGGAAGATGGTATCCAGCAGCTCCCGCTGACCCCGGGAGGCCGTGCGGGTTGGCTCACGCCTCGCGAGCAGCAAGGCCGTGTCGCTTGGTGGTTGGCCGACCTTGACGGCGACGGTCGCCGCGATCTGATCGAACAGACCCGCGAGGCCGATGCCTCGGTGCGGTGGTATCGCTGTGCGGAGACGGGCGTCCTGACACCTGCCGCTGTGTTGCTGGATCGCGCCGTGAAGGATGTGGAGCTATTCCAAAGTGGGGCCGCAGCTCAGTTGGCCATCCTGGATGGCCGCGTACGGGGCATCCTGCGTTCCTATGCCTTGGGTGCGGGAGCTGACAGTCCTTTTGGCATGCGGCGTCCGCTGGCGCTGGAAGACGGTTTGCAGGCGGTGTGGTGTGGGATGCGGCAGGGAAAGCACCGCGCGCTGGTCGTGGCCGATCGCCGTGCGCCGCGGCTGCTCAGTTATCGTTTGGGAGCGGCAGGATGGGAAACGCAGCAGGACTACCCCGCGCTGACCGACATCCGGTCCCTGGCCACGTTGAGTGCCCAGCCGGAAACGCTCTTGCTGTGGACCAAAAACGGGGCGGATTTAAGTCGCAGCCGCTGGAAGAATGGTAGGTTGACTTATCCGCGGCCTTGGCCTCAGTCGGCCTCCCAGTCGGAGCGGAAAATTTTGGCGCTCGACTCGGTAGGGCCTTGGACCTGGTGGGTGCAAAAAGTAGGCCAGCACCTGGATCTCTATGTGGCTGGACCTGAGATACCGGACCCACGGCCCATCCGTTTTCCGGAAGTTGGCGGCAAGGCGGATCAGGTGTTGTGGATTGGTGGACAGCGGCTGTTGGTCAAGGAGTCCCGGGGCCGCGCGCTCAAACTATTTCAACTCGTAGGAGACCGTGCGGAAGTGCGTTCGCCAACGCATCTCAAGAAGGCCTCGCTGGCAGATTTTAAGTTGGTGGCTGTGGGCAAAGGGGTAGAACTCAGACGGCTGGCGGACGGTGTGTTGCAGTGGTTGGGTGACGACCTGCAAAGCCGCGAGCAAGTCATGTTGCCTCACGGTCAGGCCTTGACCGCTTACGTGGCTGAGGATGCAGCGAGCGGCTGGGCCCTCGAACGGGACAGTCCCTACTTGCACCGGATTGAGATTGACGCGTCGCGTTTGAGCCGATCGGTCGAGCGAGTAAAAGTCGTGCAAGGCGTGGGCCTTCGCCACGATCCGGTTTTGGAGATGTTGTTGGTGGGGCATGACCGGGTGACGCAGCTGGAGCCGGGGCGGGCCCCCGAATTGCAGCTGCAAGGTGTTGTGGACCAGCGGGTTGGCCGTGCGCGGGGAGTGCGTAAAACGGGGCTCCACCGCTTAAGTACGACCGATATCGATGGGGACGGGTGTGACGAGTTGATCGTGTACGACCACCTGCGGCATCGGTTGACGGTGCTGGCCGCCTGCGACGGCACCCTGCAACCGTTGCTGATCTGGCCCGTATTTGACGACAAGGTCTATCCCTACAGAGACGACTCGGATAATTTAGTCGCCGAACCGCGGAGCGTGGTGGCCGCCGATTTTGACGGCGATGGAAAGCAAGATTTAGCGCTGCTGTGTCACGACCGTCTCCTGGTATATTTGGGTTCCAAAAAGTTATGAAATATTATTGCCCAGTTATTTTATTTTGGAGTTGGGTCTTCAGCGCGGCTGGTCCGCTGGCGGCAGCCGAGTTGGTCACTGTCCAGCTGGTGGGCGGGGCCCAGGTGACGGCCACCCTCCTGCAAAAAACGGCGGACCGTGTGGTGCTGGACTTAGGCCACGAGGTGGTAACCATCGCCGCCCGGCAGGTGCTGGCGGTAGGCCCTGCTGCGCAGCAGACGTCTGGCCAAACCACCGACAAGGAGTTTTATACACTGGGACGTTTAGCCGAAGCGCCCGTACCCCAGCTGGTCAAGCGCTATGGGGATGCGGTCGTCACGGTGGCGACGCCGAGCGGTATGGGCAGTGGTTTTCTCATTAGTGACGCGGGGCATTTGATTACCAATTATCATGTGGTGGAAGAAAATCTCAACGTGGTTGTCACCGTGTTTCAGCGGAAGTCGCAAGGCTATCAAAAGCGGCAGCTCAAGCAGGTGAAAATCCTGGCCCTGCATCCGCTGCGGGATTTGGCCCTGTTGCAACTTGATTTGCAGGAATTAGGAGATTTTCAGCTCCAGCATGTGGTCCTCGCATCCCGGTCGACTGTGCGGGTGGGGGACTTGGTCTTTGCCATTGGCAATCCCCTGGGCCTGGAACGCTCGGTCACGCAGGGCATCGTGAGCTCTACCACGCGGACGCTCGGGCAGTTGCGTTTTATTCAGACCGATGCCTCGATCAATCCGGGCAATAGTGGCGGACCGTTGTTCAATGCCCGCGGCGAAGTCGTGGGCGTCGTCTGTGCGGGTTACAGTTTTTTCAGCGGCTTGGCCTTTGGTATCCCCGCGCCGGATTTGATTGATTTCTTAAAGCACCGGGATGCGTATTTGTTCGATTCCACCCAACCGCAAAATGGCGTGAAGTACCACGCGCCTCCCTGGCGGGAGACGGAACCGCAGGCCGACTGAGCGCTCGCTCGATCAGCACTGGCCTGCCGGCAGCGGTTGTGGGCATCCGTCTCAGAGTGCATCTCGTTTTTTTCAGGAGATAATATGCGGCGCACAGGGCGGCAGAGCCTGCCCCCGGCTCGACCGGGGGGCCGCCAACCAAAGCGAGCTGCCGCTCGGAAAGCGCTTGCCCGCTCCCGTTGGTCGCTCAAATTTGCGCAAGATTCAAAGATTTTTACCGTTTGTACAGGGGAGGTATCCCACGGTCGGGACGGATGGCAGCACAAAACAGTTGAAAGGCGTGCGTCACAAGACAACACCGGTGGGCGATGGATCCGTCGGGTGGCTGGTGGCCTGGCGGCGCTGCTGATTTTTGGCGGTTGGATGTCTTTCTGTTGCTATGCCCAGTCGTCTGACGCCATCGCGGCGGTCGAGCAGATTTGGAACATTTTGCCAGAGGAAACGGTGGTTGCGGTGCGTGTGCCAGCCGGGCAAGTCTTGGCCGAGACCCTCGTCGAGGAGACCATGTTGGGCGCGGTGATGTGGAGCGAAGCCAGACAGCAGGCGATCGCTCAACTGCTGGCCTCCGACACGTTGACCGACTGGTCCCAGCTCCAAACGCAGTTGGCCGCGTATGGATTGGAGGCCCGCGAGTTGCTTGGTTTGTTGGCCGGGGAGTCGGGCTATGCCATGATGATGTCCGCGCCGCCGGAGACCGAGCCGGCATTTACCGGCCTGGCCTGGATGGAGCCGGGGGCCCAGCTGGGCCGGCGGTTGTTGGAGGCAATTACGCAAGCCATTGAAGAGCAAGACGCGGAGCATCCTATCACGCAGATCGATCTGATGCTGGCGGACATGCCCGTCCAGCAGTTTCAAATTCCCGTGATTGGCGTAGAGCACACGGCGAAATTTGATTTGGACGAGCAGTACAATGATCTTTCCGCGGAGCAGCGGCAGGCCGCCTGGGAGCAGGCCTACCGGGAGTGGCAGGCCAGTGCGGTGAAAACGACTCGGTACCACATCGTACTGCTCAGTCTGGTGGGCGAGCGTCTGCTGGTGGTGCACAGTTTGGCAGCTGTGGGGGAAGAGGCTGTCGATGCGGTTGCCGAGCAGCTGGCCGACACGCTGGGCCAGCTATTGGCGCGCCGGTCGGCGGGGGATGCGGCTGGGTTTATTGGGCAGGTCGCGGCTGATCCCGCGGTAGCGCGGGTGCTGGATTTAGACGGTATGCCGGCGTGGGAAATCTTTGGGGATGTGGCTCCCGTCCTTGCGCTGTTACGGGCCCGCGCGTCGGACGAGGAGCAGGGCGCACAGATGGATGCGTTGTTGGGACTTGACGGAGTGGGCCCCTTTGCCTCGCGTTCCGTGCTGCGCGACGCGATCTGGCAGACTCAGTTGGCCATCGCCCTCCCTGCTCCGCGCAGAGGATTGATGCGGCTGATCGATCAAGAACCCTTGCCTAGCGATCCCCCGGCCTGGGTGCCCGCCGGTGTGCTCAGCTACAGCCAGTGGAGTTTCGATGCTGGGCAGGCCTATGAGCTGTTGCAGGAGCAGCTGGTGCAAGCGTTTCCCGAGCGCATGGCCGGCACGATCGCGGTGCTGGAGGCCCAGGCCCAAGCCTTTGCGGGGGCCAGCTTGGGCGAGGTGCTAAGTTCCTTGGGGAATCGGCATCTGCTGCTGCATTTTGGCTCGGACGCAGAGGATCCTACCGGTGGGCAACAACGTTTGGCGTTGGTGTGGCGGGTGCGGGACCAGCAGCTGTGGTCGCGGATTTTTAAAGCGCTTACGCCCTGGGCCAAGATGGCCCCGGGGCTGGAGTTTGCTGAGGAGCAAGGATTTAGCGGGTGGCGGTTGCAGCGGGATGGAGTCGCGGGCGGGCTGTTTTTGGGCAACGGTTCCTTGGTGTTGGCTTGGGGCAGCCATGTGTTGGAAGAGGTGCTCTCCTCGCTGAATAATCCCCCCGTGGGAAAGGCTGCGTTGCGGGGCAGTTCCCTCTGGGACCAAGCCGCAGCGCTGCTGCCGCTGGAGCCCGGAGTGGTCGGTACCGTCAGCGATGGCAAACGCTCGCTGCAGCAGCTGCGGGTGAGACTGGAAAAACACTTGGAGCAGTGGACGGAGTCTGTCCAGGAGTTGGCGGGGGACGAGGCAGACAAAGCCAGCCACCTGGCATGGTTGGCCTTGGCGGCGGAACTGCTACCCAGCCGGCGGGAGGCTAGCACGATGTTGGGAGTGATGGTCAGCCGGTGGGAGGTCGACGAGCACGGCCTCTTCGGCAGCAGCGCCTCGGCACTGCCCGGGCCGTGAGGTGTTGCTCGATTTGAGGGTGGCACCCACGGGGAATGTGTGATGTGAGATGTAAGATATTTGATGTGAATAAAAAGGGGACATTGTGCTTTTATCTTCTGTTATGTCCATTGAATTGCCAGGCTAGCAGTATGCCCAGAACCGCAAGAGCCTCTCGTGGGGGATACGTGTACCACGTTCTCAATCGTGGTAACGCACAACAGAATGTGTTTCATAACAACAACGACTTTGCAGCGCTTGTTCAACTGATGGTTGAAGCACACCAGCGATTGCCAATGCGTCTGACTGGCTACTGCCTGATGCCGAACCACTTCCACTTGTTGCTGTGGCCATACAATGATGGTGATCTCAGTCGTTGGATGCAGTGGTTCATGACCTCGCACGTTCGCCGTTACCACCGCCACTACCATGGTAGTGGTCATGTGTGGCAAGGCCGATTCAAAGCATTTCCCATCCAAGATGACGAGCACTACTGGACGGTGTTGCGGTATGTGGAGCGCAATCCCTTACGAGCCAGTATGGTACGACGAAGTCAAGATTGGCAGTGGTCGAGTCTCAAGCCGACTGCGCGGAGTGCTCCAGAAGGGCTGCTTTCGGAAGGGCCGCTGACAAAATTCCGCGGCTGGACTAACTACGTCAACGGCGTGGAAACGGAAGCTGAACTAGCAGCACTACGCAATTGCGTTGCCCGGGGCGCGCCCTTCGGAGACGAAAAGTGGCAAAAGAACACGGCCAGGTCGCTTGGGCTGGAATCTTCCTTGCGGAAGCGTGGGCGTCCTTCTAAGTCAAAAAAGTAGAATGTCCCCTTTTTTTTGCTCCGATCTTTATGATACGCAGGTTGTCCCCTACATCAAATATCACACATCTCACATCACACATAAAGAGGTGGGGCTGCGCCCCAGCCTACGCGTACTACGCGGACGCATTACTGCACCTTAAACACCCGTTCAAAGTAATCTCCCAGTTCTTGGCAAAGTGCGGTTTTGTCCGCGTCGACTTCAATGCCCGCCAAGACTTTTGCCAGACGTTTCTTATACTCCAGCTGCATCATGCGACCAATTTGAATCCGCTGCGCTTGAGGTGAACCGGCTCCGTGGACACTTTCGGTGAGATACCCGACCGCATTCCGACCCATGGTCATGTTTTCGATCAACCGCAAGATGCGGATGCGATCTTCGGTGCTGTAGGAGGCACTGCCGCGGAGGTATTTTTTCAGCAGGCTGCCAATTTCGGAATGATTCAGGTCGGCCTCCGAGGGGAGTGTGGAGACAAAACCCCCGCCCAAGTCCTGGGCCATCTGAGATATTTGGAAAGGCAGTTTGGTCACGTGGTGCTTGCACACATTGGCCAGCATGTCATCGCACTGAAAACATCCTGACTTGGTTTGATAGCCTTGATGCGAGGCCGCGATGCCGGTGGCAAAAATGGTCTCATTGAGGTGAGACATTTCCACCAATTTGTCCTTGATGTGCGAGGCCTTCGGCACCCCGTTCATATCGGCCACGGAGGCCGCGGCCCCGATGAGCACATCCCCCACGCCGCTTTTGCAGACGTAGCTGCGGCGGTGATAGGTCGTGAATCGCTCCACCAGCATGCTGGCAAAATC
>CAMYJY010000061.1:2744-14888 GCA_947258835.1 uncultured Pirellulales bacterium | reverse complement strand
TCAGACATTAGAGCGGTGGGAGCTGCATCTCAAGAAATACTACGACCTGCAATATCCCGTTCGCGTTGTAATCTCTGGATCCGCCTCCAGTCCAATTTTTAAGGCCAGCAGGGAAAGCCTTTTGGGACGCTTGAAGGACCATCACATCCTGCCGTTCTCCTTCCGGGAGTACCTTCTCTATTTGTTGACAAAAGACGAAGAAGGGGGACTGCTCGCTGAAATGAATGTGCTGAAAGAAGCTGGCAACCAGATCATGGGAATGTTTGCCAGAGACCCCGAGCATGTCGATACAAACAAGGTAGGTGTGCCTAAAACTTCAGATGCCCTTTGGGAACGTGCTACCAATGCGCTGCGCAACTACTTTGTCGATGGCGGATTTCCTGAGGTTTGGAATTTCAACACTCAAGAAGAAAAGATCGAGTATCTCTTCAACAATCAAGTCAGAAAGGTCATCACAGAAGACTTGGTATTGGCGGTAAAATTCCGCAAGCCTGAACAGCTGAAGACCTTTTACATTTCGCTGCTAGAAAGGCCGGGGCGAGAAGTCAGCATGACCAAGCTCTCGCAAGAGATCGGCGTCGGTGTTCAACAAATTGACAAATTCCTGCCCCTGCTAGAAATGACTGACTTGATACGGTCTACCTCAAAGTTCCGCAAGTCGCCGGTGCGCGAGCGCAGGGGCGCGCAAAAATTCTACCCGGTCGATTTGGCGCTGAGGAACGCTGTGCTCAGGGTGGGAGACGAGATTCTCGATGAGACGGATACGATGGGTCTTTATGCAGAAACGCTAGTTTTTAACACTCTCAAGAAATGGCAAGGCATTCTACAGGTAGACTACTATCGAGTTCGCCAGCAAGAAGTCGATTTTATTGTTCACACGCGACCAAACTTTTTTTGGCCCGTGGAGGTAAAGTATGCGACCAACACAGGCGCAGGCACGCTCAAGGGACTGGAAGCTTTCGCCAGGGCCTACCGGTGTCACATTCCGGCAGTGGTTACGAGAGAGAAAGACGATTTTGGCATGGAGACTACAGCGACTGGAAAAATCTTTCGGTTTCCGCTGCCACTCTTCTTGCTGCTCTTTGACTGAAATCCTGCCACCGCCCCTGGCCCCCCACAACATACGTTAGGACACGACCCTGCCCTCCGGCAAGCCTCACCCTGTCTGGCAAAACTCTCCCCCGTCTTGCTGCCACCCCACCAACGGGAATAAGAGGATTAGGGCTGCAAACGATGGATGTGCCAACCCTGCTTCTCTCGTTCGTACATAAAACGATCGTGCAGACGGCTACCCCGACCTTGCCAAAATTCCATCTTCGATGGTTGCACGCAATAGCCTCCCCAGAAGCTGGGCAGGGGCACCTCACCTTCGGAAAACTTGCGTTTCATTTGCGCGAAAGCTTGTTCGAGCAAATGACGGGAGGCAATGGTTTTGGATTGTTTTGACGTCCAAGCGGCGATCTGGCTGTTACGCGGCCTGGTCAGGAAATACTTCGTCGCCGCGGCTGCCGAAAGTTTTTTTGCTTCCCCGTAAATCACGATCTGCCTCTCCAAGGGTACCCAGCCAAAGTGCAAGCTGACTTTGGCATTGGTGGCAATGTCTTGTGCTTTTCGGCTTTCCAAGTTCGTGTAAAACACAAACCCCTGTTCATCAAATTGTTTGAGCAAAACGATTCGTTGGCTCGGTTGCCCGTCTGGATTCACCGTTGCCAAGGTCATGGCTGTGGGGTCACCAGAGAACTCGGCGTCAACGGCCTGTTGCAACCACAGCTTAAATTGCAGGAGCGGATCTTCATGCAAGTCGTCGCGGTCCAGGCCGGCGAGCGTGTATTCACGTCGGATGTCATCCAGTTTCAAATTCAAGCTCCTCTCGCTATTTTACACTTTGACTCAATAACCAACGGCCGCAGCCGGTAGGATTGAAGTTTCGTGAGCGACGAACGGAAGTCTTTTACTCACTCGATGCCTCAGCAGCATTCTGACAAATCCAGCCCCAGGGTACCACTGCTGGCTGTTCCCAATCCCATGCGGCACGAGATGTGCGAGGGTGACACCCAACGCTGGTAACGATTTTAGTGGCAGTATTGGGGAGGTTCCAGTCATTCCCGCGCAGGCGGGAATCCAGTAGCAGGGCCAGTGGTCTAGATTCCCGCTTGCGCGGGAATGACGCAGGAGTGCGGCTGGAATCCAGCGGAGAGCCTGGTGCAAACTTGCTCCTTTTCTTCTGGGACAAATCGTTACCAGCGTTGGGTGACACCGACAGTCGGCCGGAGTTGACTTGACGGGGGAGTGGTTCTCTGCCGGCCGATTGTCAGTGTGCGCAGCACAGGAGGTCTTAAGTTTTCCAGAGTTGAGCCAGGAAGCTTCGCGAGTCGTAGGCTGGGGTTCAGTCCACGGTGTCTTCCGTACCAACGGCCGTGCCCTTTCAGCTCAGAGCGACGGTGTTAGGCGAGCGGCAGGTAAAGCGGCAGGTAAGTTTTTACCTGCCGCGTGATCGAAAATCCCAGCGAAGCCAATCCATTGGGCTGTCGATGGGTAAGTTCTCATCTGCCCAACGCCTTATAATGCAGTCACGCCGGAGGTTGCCACGTGCAGCCGACGCGACGAGAGAAATCTGCCGCTTTTCGCGGCTTGAGGGAGAACAACGGTGCCTGACATCGAGCAAACCTACCAAGACCGGATGCATGCCCTGTCGAGCCAGGAACGAGTCGCGCGCTCCCTGGCAATGCTGCAATGGACTCGAGAAATACTCGCTCGACAAATCCAAGCCGAACGAGGTCCCCTCCCCCACGAGCAGTTGAAATGGGAAGTCGCTTTGCGGCTCTATGGCTCGGAGCCTGCCTGTTGCGCACTCATTGAGCAAGAGCTAAGCCATGTTTCCGGTTGACGCTTTTCGCTCGACACTCGGTAAAGCCACCGCGATTTTCCAGCGGCACGCAATCCGCTTTCACCTCACCGAATATGGTTGGCCACTACTCCGTGCCAGAGGATGACGCTGGTGCCTCGACCAATTGCAGCCCAAAATCCTCGACGAACACGGCGATCAAAGCTGGCAGCACAAACAGCGTCAGCGCCGTGCCAAAGGTCAAACCCACCACCATCACCGTCGCCATACCTTCAAATAGCGGCCCGCCTGCAAACATCAGCGACAGCAAACCACCAATCGTGGTTAGCGTCGTCATCATGATGGGCATGAAGCGGAGCTGCCCGGCCGCGGCAATCGACTTCCGGAAGGCCTCGCGCGTCAAGCCGCTGCAGTTCTTTTGACCGGCCGCGGCCACTCCCTCACCTTGCTCCAGCTTTTCGCCCACCAGTCGGGCCGAGAAATCCATCAACAAAATCGCCGCACTGAGTACTATTCCCGCCAGCGCCACAAAGCCCAACAGGCTGGTAAATCCCAACGTCAGGCCCATCATCTGCAAACCAAACAAGCCACCCGGGACTGCCAGCGGCAACGTCAACAAAATCATCATCGTCTTGGGCACCGAGTTGAACTGGATCACCAGCAGCACAAAAATCAATGCCATCGAAACGGACATCGTCGTGCCAATCACCCCCACCCCTTTGTCGGACAGTTCCTTGGTGCCACCAATTTCGATGCGGTAACCGGGCGGCAGCTCGGCCTCAATCTGATCCAGCTGGGGCTGGATGGCATCCAACACCTGACTGTAAATCAAGCCCGCCTCGGGGCGACAGCGGACCGCCATGTTCCGCTCGCGCTTGTAACGTTCGATGCACGAGGGCTGCCAAGATTGAGTCACACTAGCCACCGAGGACAAGGGCAACTTGCCAGCAAACCCCTGCACGTACACCGCCTTCAAGTCATCGAGCGAACCGCGCTGGGCGGAGGTAAGTCGCAAAAAGACGGGAAGCTGCCGATCTTCCTCGCGATAAATGGTCAGGGGATGCCCCGTGTAGTAGGCGTTCATGGACAGCGCGACGGTGGCGTTGGTAACTCCCGCCAGATTGGCCTTCTGCTGGTCGATGTCGACATCCAATTGGAGGATCTGCTCCCCCCAGCCATCATGAATATTCCAGGCCATGCCACTGTCGTAGAGCACGCGCTTGATCTTCTCGGCGTTCTCCCGCAAAACACTCTCACGGGCCAAACGCGGACCCAGGATGCGAATATCAATCGTCGACAGAATGGGTTCGCCGGTCACCAACCGCTGCGGTACCACACGCGCTCCAATGACCGGCGGTAAGTAGTCGTCGCTGCCCACTCCACCCAGGCCCTCGTCGGTGGCCTGGCGCAAGTCGCTGACGAACTGAGGCACGACCTCGGGATTGGTAGTATTGACCCACAACACCGCAAAATTGCTGCCACCCGCTTTGGGGTACAAGCCCAGAAAATTAAACGGACCTCCCGTACCCACAAACGTGGATACATTGGTCAGCCGCTCTGCCGTGTCTTGCCACTTTCCATCACAAAATGTCTGCCCGTCCAGTCTCTGAATCGCTCGCTCGACTTGTTGGGCCACTGCATCCGTCCGCTCAATCGGCGTCCCGGCTGGCAGGTAGAGCTCAATCACAAATTGGTTCCGCACCGCGAGCGGAAAAAAGTCCATCGGCGGCATGATCAGCGGCGACGCCGCCAAGGCCAGATAAGACACAATCACCACCGGCCAGCGAAACTGCATGCCCAGCAGGGCCAGACGCTGGTACAGGCTGGGACGATCATCCCTTGCTGCCTCGGCAGACGGTTTCTTCCTGAGTTTCGCCAATAACGTGCCCAGCCAATTCGCACCAGGGATCGGCCGCATCAGGTGCGCGCACAGAATCGCTGTCATCGTTACCGCAAATACCCAGCCCACCCCAATCGACAGCGACACCACCACGGGCAGGCTGACCAACGTCTCCCGAGCCGCCCCAGGAATGATGAAGGCCATGGGTAAGAACGAGACGATCACCGTTAAGGCCGAGATCAGGACCGGAGCGGCAATCTCCTGAGTCCCCTTCAGCGCCGCTTGCACGTTGGACTCGCCCCGGTTGAGATGGGTTTGCGTGTTGTCACAAACTTGAATCGTACTGTCGACCAAAATTCCCAAAGCGATGATCAGTGCCGAGAGGGAAACCTGCTCCAGCTCCACATCCCAAATGCGCATCAGCCCAATGGTGATCAGCATGATCATCGGGACCGCCATGCCCGCGATGAACGATAGCCGCAGACCCGACATGAAAATCAGCACCACGACCACCGCCGCCACGGAAGAGACAACATTGGAAGACACCTCGGTGATCTTCTTATCCACCGCCGCGGGCTGATCGGACGTGCGTACAATCCGGATATCGGGTGGCAGATAGCTGGCCTGAGCACGGGCCAGCACCTGCTCCACCGCTTTGTCCAGCAAAACAATTCGGTATCAATGGTTCCGGCCGGCGTGACCAGATTGCGTTGGATGAGCAGCGCGCTCAGTTGTTCGGGAGTCAGTGCCAACTGGCCCCACTTGCCCATGTTGGTCTCGATGTAAATCGCCTCTTTCTGCACACCGAAAATATCGACTCGCTCGACATAGGCCGGAGCCATGGGGTTCGGCGTATCGGGCTCGCTGGGCAACATCGGATGCTGATCCATAATCTCGTCACGAAGCCGCTTGGTGTAGTCCTCCAGTTCACGCGGCGTATAGCGCCTGCCGGGAGAGCGGGGGTCCTGGAACACGGACAAGTTCATCACGGTGGCTTGGGACAACGTGTCGTTGAGGAGGGGAGGCAGAGCCCCCGGCGGCAACAACGGCCGTGCCAAACCAACCTCCGCGCGGACTTTATCCCACCAAATCTTGGCATCCACCACCGCGTCCTTGAGCGTAATCTGAATGACCGACAGTCCCGGGTAACTGCTGGACTGCGTACGGCGGACTTCGGCCACATTCTCGATGGCCTTCTCCAGCGGATCGGTGACCAGTTTTTCGACCTGTTCCGCCGTGGCCCCCGGCCACACGGTAATCAGTCCAGCATCACGAATCACGAAGGCCGGATCTTCCTTGCGTGGTGCGTTCAGATAAACGAACGCACCGTATCCGACTAAAATCGCAGTCACACAGTAAATCACCGCCCGATGGCTGAGAGCATAAGCTGTCACGGCTGGGCCTCCAGTTCTTCCACGAGGCTGACTTGCTCTCCATCCATCACATAGTGGGCTCCACCCACAATCACGCGGTCCCCAGCCCGCAACCCATCCACGGACTCCACCCGCTGCCGCTGGCCAGCCGTATCCAGCGGACGCACGTCGACGCGCTTCGCGACATGACTCCCCTCGCGGACGACGTAGATGTAATGCATCTTGCCATCGTAGAGGATGGCCACGCGCGGCACGTAAAATCCGGGGGCCCGCTGGTCGCCACCCAGGCTAATTTCCGCGAGGTCGCCCGGTCGCAGCCGCCAACTCTGGTGCACCAGCACAATCGTGTCCTTGGTCACCTCTCCCTGCACTCCCCCCACAATCACGTCTTGGCTGGGATCCAAACCGCCCATGTCCGTAAGTTCGCGGAAAGTAAAAACTTGTAGTAAAGGAATCCGACCCTCCCCCGGCACAACGCGGACCTTCTGGACTTGCAGGACGGGATCAAATTTTTTCTAAAAAATCTTCGCTGCCAGGCAGATGCACGCGCACGCGGTCATTGAACTGAACTTGCTGCTCTGTTTCCGGAGAAACGGCCACTTGGATCTTCATGGGATCCATCATCTGGACGGTGACCACGGGTTGTCCGGGCAACACATAACTGCCGGGAATAGCATGGACGCGGGCAATCTGGCCCGTAAACGGTGACGTCAGTTCGCAGTCCGCAATATTGACCTCCGCCTGTTCCACGGCCGCCACAGAAGATGCCACCAACGAGGCCTTAGTTGCTCGCAGCGCTTCCACCTGCGCTACTTTTGCCGCCGCTGCCTTCTGGGCCGTGTCGGCAACGTCCAATCGCTGCTGGGGGGCCGACTGCGTGCCGACGAGATTGCTATACCGCTCGAGCTCTTTGTCCGCCAAATCCAGCGCGGCCTGGGCCTCGGCCAGCATTTGCGGAACCACTTCTTCCAGATCCGTGCGGGCCGCGTCGGCCGCCGTTTGGGCCTGCTTGGCGGCAATCCGGTAACGTGCGTCATCCAACTCAGCAAGGACCGTCCCTTCCGCAAGTAGATTGCCGTCCTCGTCGAAAGTACGACCCACGATGTCGACTCCCGGTTCTACAATGCTGAGCACCCGTCCCGCCACTTCAAAACCAATATCCTCGCGTTTCCAGGATTCCACCGTTCCAGTCAGCCGACCACCACCGCCAGGCTTTGTCAGACGCAGTGGCATGAAGGAAACGGCACGAGGAGCACGTTCCGCGCCCACCGGTTCCCGCCCACACCCCGGCAAGAGCCCCAAGAGCACCACCAGCAGCAGATGTTGCAGGGGGCGACTAGGGCGGCATGGCCGCCAGCCAATGCGAGCTACCGCTCGGAAGACACTGGTCCGCTCCCGTTGGTCGCTTGCGTTTGCAGTACGATGAAGGATTTTTGACGTGGATAGCATGGGTAAAGACTCTGGTACTTATCGGCTATGTGCGGTCAACGCACCTGGACGTAGACGGACGTATTGAGGAGACAAAAAGGTTGGTAGCAGGGCCGCCGACCGCGCAGACACCAGGCGACCGTTCGTTGCTTGCCAGCCCTGGCGGATTGCTGAGGTCTCTACTATAAAACTCAAACTGAAAATAAGGCTTCCATGAAGTCGGTAAAGCCCGAGAAAACAGCCCCCGTTTCCGCACCGCGGCGGCTCACCAAAAAACCTGGTTGAGAGGCGGATGGAGTGGGCTTTTCCGGCCCAAACCGGCCGGCACCAGGCATACCTGTTTTCGCTTTGAGTATAAACCAAGTTTTGGCCCCCTGCGCTGGGAAAATCCCCCCCCCTGAAAAGAATTTTATGGCACGTCCCAAAACCGTTTCGTGCTGCCGTCTTTCCCGGCCGCTGGACACCTCCAGTGCGGCTCTGGGCGGGCCCCGAGCCTCCTCGCCAGAAGAGGCCGGTGGGACGACCACACCAAAACGCCATAAAAACCTATGGCCTACGCCTGATTTGGTTGAGCTCGCTGCGGAGCCGCGACAACTCGTCGTACAGAATATCGACCTTCCACTGCAATTGGTTTTCCCTGGTGGTGGCAAAGGCACGCCGCCCCAGGGCTAAATTGAGTCATGACGTACCAGCAGCTCCGAACTTTCCGGAGGTGGCTCAACGCCCTCCGCCCTACCCGGAACATGCTGCGTGCATAACCAAAATACTCCCACAGCCCACAGGGTAGGCTGCAGATTGCTGCGTAAAGATCGATTCATGGCTGTCTCCTGTGCTGCTGGCGCTATTGGCGATGTTACCCCGCTTTGCGGCGGGAAGGCGTGACCACTGGAGAAGTAGGCGCGGTCTTTTCCGGCGACACCGTCAGTTGTCGCTCTGTCTGATTGATCGTGCCCTTAAAATCCCTGAACCACTCGGCCAGCAGACGAGTGGTTGGTACGGACCCTTGTTCGCTGTCCTGAGCCGACCAGGCAATATTCAACGCCATCAAGTCGAGAATCTCGCCGTGGCAAAAGTAGGATGTGTGGACTAGCTCTTTTCCAGAAAGCTGAGCACTAAATGCTTCTAAGCCGCTGGTAAATGAAGGGCAACCCAACAGTTGGCGTAACTTTGGCGCGACTCCCCCCGCATGTCGATTTGCTTCGCGGAGAATTTTCCTTTGCAATTGGTCGGGTAGCGGCGGCGCTGCTTGAACCTCCTCTACGGGGACAGGCAGTACGGCCACGACCTGCGCTGCCGGTCGGTCGTTGCCTTGGGCCGATCGAGTCAAGACCCCCCGCACAAACGAATCGGCCACCGGGCGAAATACCCGATTAAACAGCGGCGCCAGCAGCCAAAAGTAAGGTCGCGAAATCAAGGCCAAATTGTCGGTCAAGAAAACACGGTCGCTGGGGGCCATCTTCTTGATAAACTTAATTTGAGGGCGTTCCAGATCACGGAGCCACCATGACTGTGTCCCACCAGGTGGTACGACCGACCAGCCTTTTCCAGGGGCCGTAGATGTTCGAGCAGCTGGGCAGCCGCTTTGCTGCGCGCGCGTTCGCCGTTATCGCCCGACCAATGAAAGACTTCCTTGCCAGAGGCAATGCGGACGTTGGCGGGCAGGCGCTGCTGGAGCGCGCGAGCTTCTTCGCTACCCGCTTGCCACCACTTTGCGCCCCTGTCGGCAGCGGCGCCCGCAAAAGTTCCGTGGACCAGTATCGCTATTGCTTCGGCACTATCCTGCTGTGCGGCTGGTGTCGTTTTCATGTTTATTTTTCGTATTCAATTAGCGCCAAAGCTCGCCCCCGACTGGAACCGGGGGCCGCTTTCGTTCACGTAAATATCAAAATCCTCACCACGGATCGCACGGGTGGTATCCTGTGCGCTCGCACGCGCTGAGGACGTGTTGGGGGTGCAGACTCTAGAAAAGCCGCCGGATTGGGTCAAGGTGCGCTCCCCTGCTAGCAATGCCAGGAATGACATACGGGGTCTGGCTCATTTTTTTGGCGCATTGGGCCGGATTACCAACACCCAGCACAACCGCCAAAAAAATGTGCCTGACCCCCTTGAACCCTGACCCCCTTGAACCCCAAATGAGCCAATGGGCGGCTGTGGCGCCTGCCAATGCCAGCGCAGGATGGAGTGCTCTTTACAGGAAAAGCACCCGATTGCTACCGTCGTCCCCCGAGCCGCTGTCGCTAGACTTGCAGCGCGATACGGATGTCTTCTCCGCGACATGACAAACAAAGGAATGCCAGGTGATTGGGAGCGTTTTACTGGGTGTGGTTTTGACCCTTGTGACCAGCGGCAGGACGCATCCCCGCAGCAAGAGACATCAAGGCCCGCAGCGTGACAACCATGGACAGTGAGGACACCACCGCTGAGCACCAACGTCTGGCCCAGGATGCCCAGCGGACTCATAACTGGAAGCGGTGGGGTCCCTACCTCTCCGAACGGCAATGGGGCACGGTGCGGGAAGACTATTCCGCCAACGGCAACGCCTGGGCCTACTTCCCCCACGATCAGGCCCGCAGCCGGGCCTACCGTTGGGGAGAGGACGGCCTGCTGGGATTTACCGACCGCCAGTGCCGCCTGTGCTTCGCGCTGGCCCTGTGGAATGGCCGGGACCCGATCCTCAAAGAGCGGCTGTTTGGGCTTACCGGCCCGGAGGGCAACCACGGCGAAGACGTCAAAGAATATTATTATTATCTCGATTCGACGCCCACCCATTCCTACGCCCGCGCGCTTTACCGCTATCCCCAAGCCGAGTTTCCCTACCAACAGCTGGTGGAAGAAAACGCCCGTCGCGACCGACTGGCACCAGAATTCGAATTGCTGGACACGGGAGTTTTTGAGGAACGGCGTTATTTCGATGTGCAAGTCGAATATGCCAAACGCAGTCCCAACGACCTGTTGATCCGCACTACGATCACCAATCAAGGCCCAGCACCGGCGGAGATCTGGCTGCTACCGACGCTGTGGTTCCGCAATACCTGGATTTGGGGCTGCCGCCACGAGGGCTGTGGCCTGCGACCGCGGCTGGAAGCTCAAGATGCCAACCAAATCGTCACCCACCATGAGACGCTGGGGGAATTCAACGCTTGGTTTGGCGCGCACCCCGACGGCAGAGAGCGGGAGTTTTTATTTACGGAAAATGAAACCAACCCCGCGCTCTTCAAGACCTCCTCCTGGACCCCATACGTAAAAGACGCCTTTCACCGCTATGTCATCGATGGAGAAACCACGGCGGTGAACCCCCAACAACGGGGCACTAAAATGGCCGCCCTGTATCGCTTGCAAATACCGGCGGGAGAGAGCCGCTCCGTGTGCACACGCCTGGCCAGCCAGGAGGAAACCCCGTCGCAAGTTTTTGGGGAAGATTTTGATGCGACTTTTGCGACGCGGATCCAAGAAGCAGATGACTTTTACCGGCAAGTCATCCGCGCCAGCCCGGACCAGACACGTGTTTCCAGGCAAGCCTACGCCGGACTTTTGTGGACCAAGCAGTTCTATCACTACATCGTGGCGGACTGGCTGGCCGGCGATACCGACGTGGCCGCCCCACCCCCCCAGCGGCTAGAGGGGCGCAATCACCGGTGGCAACACATGTACTCCCGCGACGTATTGTCGATGCCCGACAAGTGGGAATATCCCTGGTTTGCTGCCTGGGACCTGGCCTTCCACATGCTACCCATGGCCCGCATCGACCCGGAATTTGCCAAGCGGCAACTGCTGGTGCTGTTGCGGGAGTGGTACATGCACCCCAACGGCCAGTTGCCGGCGTACGAATTCGCCCTGGATGATGTGAATCCGCCGGTGCACGCCTGGGCTTGTTACCGGGTCTACCAAATCAGCCAAGATCGAGAATTTTTGGCCAAGGCCTTTCAGCGGCTCTTGCTGAATTTTACCTGGTGGGTAAATCGCGTGGACGATACGGGCGACAACGTCTTCGCCGGCGGTTTCCTGGGCCTCGACAATATTGGCTTGTTCGATCGCTCCCGCGGACTCCCGCCGGGAACGCAGTTGGAGCAAGCCGATGGCACGGCCTGGATGGCGTTTTATTGTGGCAATATGCTCTCGATGGCCCTGGAACTGGCCCGCGAGGACCCGGCCTACGGTGAAATCGCCTCCAAATTCCTGGATCATTTCGTGCGGATCGTGGACGCCATCAACTCCCGCGGTGGCAGCGGGTTATGGGATGAAGCGGATGGATTTTATTTTGACCAGCTGCAGGTGGATGGCCGTCCCGTACCCTTACGCGTGCACTCCTTGGTCGGGCTGTTACCGCTGATCGCCGTGGAGGTCTTGGACGAGCGGTTGGTCAACCGCCTGCCCGAGTTCCGTAAACGGCTGCTGTGGTTCTTAAAATACCGTCATGACCTCACACGTCACGTCTCCCTGGCGGAGTGTGCGGAAGCCGGACACAAAATGCTGCTGGCCATCCCCTCCCGAGAAAGGTTGGAGCGGGTCTTGCAGGTGTTGTTGGATGAAGGAGAATTTCTCTCGCCCTATGGCATTCGGTCTCTCTCGAAGCGTCACGCAGCCCAACCTTTCGAGCTCACGATCCACGGCGCGCGGCATCGCATCGCTTACGTCCCCGGCGAGTCGGACAGCCCGAT
>CAMYJY010000061.1:0-2716 GCA_947258835.1 uncultured Pirellulales bacterium | reverse complement strand
CCCGATGTTTGGAGGAAATTCCAACTGGCGTGGCCCCATCTGGATGCCGGTCAACTACCTGCTGATCGAGGCCTTGGAGCGGTATCACGCGTTCTATGGAGAGGACCTGCAAGTGGAGTGTCCTACCGGATCGGGACGCATGATGAATCTGCTGCAAGTAAGCCAGGAATTGAACCGCCGCTTAACCCAACTTTTTGTTTCGTCGTCCCACGCAGGCAGGCCCTGCTTGGGCGATCTAGGTAGCCGAGAGGCCTGTGCCGACTGGCAGGACCAAGTCCTCTTCCACGAGTATTTTCATGGAGATACAGGACAGGGGCTGGGGGCCAGCCATCAAACAGGCTGGACGGCGCTGATTGTCAATTGCATTGACAAGTTATTGAATCGTGAGCGCGTGTAGACCGCTATCGGACTTACTGAGACAGAAAGAGGGGAATTTCCGACTCCCGTATGGCTTGCAAGGCCGTCTCTCCTAAAACTTGGCGTAGCAGCAGATTCTTGGCACTGTTGCCCAGCACAATCAGGTCGGCACCCCGCTGTGTGGCTTCCTGCAGCAGATGGTCGCGTGCCGTGTGGGGAATGTGCACGGTTTCCGCTTCTACCCCATGCCGCCGGCAATATGCGGCGGCATGATCCAACAGCCGCTGGCTGCGCTGCGGATCCATTTCAAAGGTTGCCAGGCAGAGCTCATAACCGGTATACGGCCGCAGTTGCAAAAAACGTCGCAAAGTCGCGGCCGACTCCATCGATCCGCTGTAGGCGGCGAACACACGTCGCACCGGACGATATTTAGGGGACACGGCAAGAATCGGCCGTACCCCAGCAGCGATTAATCGGGCCAGCGTAACGCTGGCTTCCGTCTCGCCAGGCAGACGACTGTCGTACTCAAAAATATTGCGCAGGGAGAGGACAGTGAGATCGTGATACCTCGACTGCGAGGCCAGGAAGTCGTATGGACTATCGCGTTCTTCCCGCAGGACCTGATAGGCCACCCCGGCGTCTTGACACCGCATCTCAAAATGCTGGATCGCGGCGTCAATCGACTCTTGCGTGACCTGGACGCGATACTCGCGGAGCTCTTGTGCCGCCAGCCCAGCCCCGGGTGGGACGGGGCCCACGTTGCGCAGGGCGTGCAGATTGAGGGCCGTAATCGCCGTCAGTGGCGCGTGATGGTGCTGCGCTAGATTGACAGCCGTCTCGACCACCGCCTCCGCGTATTCGGTGCCGGCCAGACCGACAAGGACACTCGTCACCATGATGATCTCCTCTCTCGCAGTTGCTGGGCCCGTAATATGCCACAGAATACGTCCCCGCGGTAGACATCCGCCCTGTGAAGTACCTACCACACAGCTGGCTTATTCCCTAGACCCCCTCCTACCATTATACTAGTAGAAAGCTGTCAATTATCGAGGCCTGGCCAGCGGCAGATGCGTCTATCGCAGGTGTTGTTACCTCCCGCTGTACACCTAGGTGCCTTGGACACACAAGACTACCGCACATACCAGAGGAGATTATTCATGACGAGTCGTACCACCTTCATCTTCAAGAGCGCTGCGGTGCTCTGCCTTGTACTGGGAACACACTTTCACGCTGCCAACAGTCAAGCGGCCGTGATTACGGAGGGGGATGCTGAGTTCAATGGCGACATCTCCGTTGCTCGGCAAGTTGGTGATGGCAGCTTGACCATCACAGCGCCTACGATTTTACAAGGAGGTGGCATTTTCATTGCCGACCAGCCCTACCTCACAGGCAACGTGACAGTTGACGGTGGTACCTACGAAGGCGGAGGTTCTACTTTCCAAGTCGGTCAAGCAGGCAGCGGTTCACTGCAAGTGCTCAATGGCGGTCGGGTTTCCAGTCTGGGAAGCACCTTCCTAGAAGTCGCCAATCGAAGCGGAAGCACGGGCGATGTACTCGTCAGCGGCGTGGGCTCGCTGCTTGACATGCGCGCTGGCGAGGCCTACATCGGTCCCGGAGGCACCGGCACGTTCACCTTGCAAAATGGCGCACGTGCATACCACCAGCGAGCTTTCATAGGAGGGGACAGCTTGACCTCTCAGGCAAGAGGGATCGGCACGGCAACGGTCACTGGCAGCGGATCGCGGTGGGACATTGGTTCTGACTTGAACATCGGCAATGCGGAAGGGACTGGAGAATTGTGGATCCAGAACGGTGGGCAAGTTGCGAGTAATATCTTAGCAGAGAGTCCCAACCCGAGCATGATTGGCCGGAAAGGTTCTTCCGGTCTGGTGGTGGTGGAAGGCAGCGGATCGTTGTGGCAACAAGATAGCGGTAGTCTGGATGGAATCATCGTGGGAGCCGCTGGCAGTGGCACAGCAGTCGTCCGCTCAGGAGGCAAAGTAATTAGTTCAAATTTGACCGTTGGCGGATACGGGTACGATGGCTATCCCGACTCCCCTGGCCATGGCCTAGTCACCATGGATGGACTGGGATCTCAATGGACAACGGATACACTTCGCGTGGGATACGCTGGGACGGGCCAAATCTTGATTTCCAATGGAGCCAGGCTGGTCAACAACAACACACAGCATTATGGAGCCGCAATTATAGCGTCACAACCCGGTTCGTTTGGTCGGATTGTGGTTGATGGCGTGGCATCGCAGTGGATCGAAAATACACAGCGACTTGATATAGCCGACTTGGGAACGGCAGAACTGATGATCCGCAATGGAGCGGCGGTTACGAGCAAGGAAGTTTA
>CAMYJY010000060.1 GCA_947258835.1 uncultured Pirellulales bacterium | reverse complement strand
TTTCGGCCACAGGGAGGAGAACTGGTGGCCAAGGTCGCCCGCGACGCCGATTTTGACTTGCAGGTGTTGGCTTCCATCGAGGCGGGGCACACGGCCCCCCAGCAAGTAGAACTCCGTTACCGCCTGGCCGATGGCCGCCACGGACGCTATGCCATGACCAAAGTCGGCACGGCACTCCCCGGCAGAGACGTAGCCCAAGAGTTTCGCTATCTCTTTCCCAACCTGACCGAAGATGTCTGGTTCGATGTCGTGGGAGGCGATGACCGTCTCCGCAATTTGCGACTGCACGTCGTCGAGCGACCGCGGATTTTGCAGAGTGAGGTCGAGGTCCAGTATCCGTCTTATCTGCAGCGGCAAAATCAAAAGATTCCCTTCCGCGGACGGGTCGCACTGCCCGAGGGGTGTCACACCGTGTTTCACATCGTCGCCAACAAACCCTTGCAAGCGGTCACCGTGCATGACCCGGCGGAGCAGCGCCAGGTGGCAGTCACGCGGGACCAAGAAAATCCCAGCGGTTTTGCTTTCCCGCTACGCGTGGGGAGCGCTGATCGCGTGCTGTTGATCTCCCTCCAAGATCACGACGGTGTGGAGAACCGCGAGCCCTATCGCCTGGTGATTTCGGGCCTGGCCGATGAGCCTCCGGAAGTACGCCTGCACATACCCGGTATGGGGACCGCACTCACTCCCCAAGCCCGGATTCCTTGGGCGGGTGAAATTACCGACGAGTATGGCACGGTGGAGATCTGGTACGAGTTGCAAATCGATGACGGACCACTGCTGCGGAGTCGCCCCGCGATCCAACCGGCCGGACGGCTGGTGTTTCGCCAGTTGGAGGCCCTGGATCTGGCCGAATTGGATACAACGCACCACCGCACCGCCGCCTCGAGCCCCGCCTTGGAGAACTCCGGCGACACTCCCGGGCAGGTCCCTGCGGAACATGCGGTCACCTTGCGCCCTGGCCAAAAGCTAGCCTTGGGGGTGGTGGCCCGTGACGCCTACGACTTGCAGGATGCACCCCACGTCGGTGTCAGCCGCCGCTGGCTGTTCGATGTGGTCACCGCGTCGGAGCTGCGGGCATTGCTGGAGAAAAGAGAGCTCGCCCTGCGGCAGCGGTTTGAAGCGCTCTACGAGAAGATGGTCAGTATCCAGGAATTGCTGGAACGGATTGACACGACGGCCGGTGCCGCCACACAACAAACCCCGCAGCGGACGATTGACCGGGATCAATTGCGGATCGGCGGTGCTTTGCAAAATGTTACCCAACTGGCCTACGAAACAGCGGGTGTCTCCGCTGCTTTTCGCGATCTGGTTACCGAATTGGTCAATAACCGCGTGGACACCGAGGAATTGAAAAATCGCTTGCTGGCCGGCATCGCCGCCCCGCTGCAAGAGCTGGGCGAAGTCCAGATGCCGATTTTGGCGGAGCGGATTCAGGAACTGCAGGCAGCGCACGCCGACCGCTCCGGCCTACCAGCGGCTCAGGCGCGGGCCCTGGCTGAGGCGGAGCTCGTGGTGGCTGCCATGCGGCGGGTGTTGGAGCGGATGTTGGAATTGGAGAGTTATAATGAGCTGGTGGAACTGCTGCGAGGCATCGTTCGCGAGCATGGGCAAGTGCAAGAGCAAACCAAGCAGGAACGACGTGAAAAGCTCCGTCGCTTACTCGAAGAGGATTAACGGAGACGATGGGAATGATGCGGCTCGTAAAATCTTTTGCTGTGTGGATGCTCGCTGTCGCGGTGGGCGTTCTGTCTTGCACTGGACTGCAGGCCCAGTCCGGCGCGGGGGCGAACGCGGCCAGTCCGGCCGCTGCGCCGTCCCAGCTGGCCGATTCCCAGCATCGTCTGGCCGATCGTTTTGAACGACTGGAGTTGTTGGCCGGCCGCTTGGCCGAGCTCTCCCGTGCCACCCAGCCCCGGCGGGCGCGGTTGCTCCGCGAGTTGATCACGCTCAGTCGTGAGCAGGATATTTCTGGTAGATTTGCCGCCATTGTCGCCGCGCTGCAGCAAGGGAGTTTGGCCACCGCCCTGCCCGGCCAACAGGAGTTGCAGCAAGATTTAGAACAGCTCTTGGAGCTACTTTTGCAAGAGGATCGGGAGCAAAAGATGCAGTCCCAGCGGAAGCGGATTCTCAAATATTTGCAAGAGTTAAAAAAACTGATCCGGCGGCAGCGGGGCATCAGCGCGCGCACCGAAGGCGGTGACGCGCAGCAGAAAACGACCGCGGACCAGCAGCAGCTGGCCCGGCAGGTGGGGCAGTTGCGACAAGTGCTGGAGACCAACGAAGCATTAAACAAGTCCGCAGCGGATGCGTCGCAATCCGAACCACGTGCGGGGGATGCCAGTGACCAGACGACCCCACCATCAGCGGACGCAGACGGCAAGCAGGCCGCCCCACAGCAGCCTTCTAGCGGGGGGCAGCCGTCGGGCCCCCAGGCAGAGCCGCGGCAGCCTGCCGGACAGCCCCAGCCGGGCCGCCCAGGCTCCGCGCAGCAGGACGCGCGTGCCGCGGGCGCGTCCGGTTCGCCGTCCGCCCAGCAAAGTCCCCTCGATCGAGCCGCCGAGCGGTTGCAGCAGGCCCAGCAGCGGATGCGGCAGGCGAAAAAAAAACTCGCCGAGGCCCAGCGGGAACAGGCCTTGGAAAAACAAAGGCAAGCCATGCAAGAATTGGAGCGGGCCAAGGCCGAGCTGCAGCGCATTTTGCGGCAACTTCGTGAAGAAGAATTGGAACGCACGTTGGTGCTCTTGGAAGCGCGCTTCCGGCAAATGCTCCGCGAGCAGGTGGCCGTGTATGAGGAGACCAAGAAACTGGCCAGTCAGCAGATCGCAGTCCAGCCGCATGAAATTGAAATTCGTTGCGGCCAACTTCGGCGTCGTGAAGAGTCGATCGCTCAGGATGCGGACCAAGCCCTCGTGCTGCTTCGTGAGGATGGTACGTCGGTAGCGTTTCCGGAGGCCCTGGAACAGACCCGCGACGATATGCTGGCTGCGGCCCAGCGGTTGGGAGATGTCCAGCTGGACGCACTGACCGTGGGGCTGGAAGAGGATATTATGGAAGCCCTCGAGGAAATTTTGGCGGCTCTGCAGCAGGCCTTGGAAGAGCTGCGGGAGCAGCAGGCCGGCCAACCATCAGCGGGCGAACCGGGAGAGCAGTCCCTAGTAGACCAGTTGGCGGAGCTGCGTATGATTCGGGCATTGCAAGCGCGTGTCAATCGCCGTACGCGGCGTTATGGTGAATTGCTCGGCGAGCGGCAGGCCCGTGCGGAAGATGTGCGGGGGGAGTTGGCGGAATTGGCGCGACGTCAGGCTGCCATCTACCGGGCCACGCAGGATTTGGAAACGGGACGAAATCAATAATACTGCAGTTTCTGAAAAAACGGCCGGAGGCCGTTCTTTCAGAAGTAAATTGATCTAAACAAAAGTCGATCGTGAAGACTCGCCCTGGGATGGTCCCAACAGGCCCCCCTTCACATGCCAATCACCGCAAAGCCCTACGGGCGTAGATCATGCGAAATGAATTATTGACGCTTCCCCTCTCGTGGTCACGGCCCTAGTAAATAATCAAGCGGACCCACAGTCTCATGAATTTAGCAATTTAGCCGCCCGGGCGCTCCCTTTTTCCTTCCTGAGATGGCGGCCTCCGGCCGCTATCTCAGAAAGTGCAGAATAATATGATTAAAAGCCTTGTATGTTGCTGGCTGGTGGTCTCCGCTGCTGCGGCGTTCGCCCAGCAGGAGCTTGACTTTGAACCCAGTTGGGCGGTGCCAACCTACGCCCAGGTCCGCGGGCAGACATTGTCCTGGATTCGGCAGCAAGCGCCGCAAAAAAATTCGGTGCAACAGGCCGATGCGCTCTGGCCGCAGGTGGAGCTACGCACTGTGGAGGGCAGCCAGTTGCTGGACCGGGTGGTGGAAACCTTGGCCTTATTGGATCCGCGGGTTGCGGCCTTGGTGACGGCCAGTCAGCGGCCGAGTCTGTTCCCGGTGCCGCCGGAGGGGGCGTGGCTCAAAAGCTCTGACCTCCGACCCTTCCCACGACAAAACTTAAAACTTTATTATGCGCGCTGGCTGTTCCAGCACGGATTTTACGATCGCGTTGTGGACGCGCTGGCTGGGATAACCACGGAGCAGGTCGTGGATCCGGCCAGTCTGTTGTTCTATCGGGCCGTGGCCCACCATCAGTTGGTGCAACCCGAGGCCTGCCGCGCCGTGCTGGTGCGGTTGCAGGAACAAGACAACTTCCTGCCGCAGCGCTACCGGCAAGTGGCCCAGTTGTTGGAACGTGATTTGTCTGCGTTACAAGATGAATCCCTGGATCACATTGCCCGCCGCATGAACGATGTCCGCCGTCGCTTGGGAATCGGTCTAGCGGGCAAGCCAGTTCAAATTGTAGAGCAAGGTGTCCTGGATTCGCTGGATCGCCTCATCAAAAAACTAGAACAGCAGCAGCAACAGGCCTCGGCGGGTGGAACAGGTGGGGGCCCAGGCGGCCAGCCGATGCCCGACAGCCGCCTGCCCTCGATGCAGGCACCGATGCAGGTTGAGCAGCGGGACATTGGCAGCCAGTCGGGTTGGGGCGACTTGCCTGACAAAGAGCGCGAACAAGCCTGGCAACAAATTGGTCGCGAATTTCCCGCCCACTACCGCACCTTGGTGGAGCAGTATTTTCGTGAGCTGGCCAACGAGGCCGAAACTCCCTGAGGGCGGCAGTGCCGCCGACCAATGCGAGGGCGGCATGGCCGCCGACCAATGCGAGCTACCGCTCGGAAGACACTGGCCCGCTTCCGTTGGGCGCTCTCAAAACATGTTTTAAAATTTGGGTGCCACTGCTGGCTTGTCCAGCAGTGGGCAGCGGTTACCCACTTGGCATTGCTGGACAAGCCCAATCTTGTTCGGCACGATAGTTGTTGGCGAGTAACAGAAAATTTTGAACCACGACGAAACAACGGAAACAACGAATCAATCAACGAAAAATTAAGTCCCGGTTCGTCGTTGCGTTGTTTCGTCGTGGTTCCTTTGCTGCCGCAGGAAAGGCTGAGAAGAGAAGTGAATTGCTGTCGGTGCACGCAGACGGTTGCTCAAATCTTGTTCGGCACGATAGTTATTGGCGAGTAGCGACAATGATTTATGCACGACGGTTACCAAGGAGAGCCACAAATGAGCCGGTGGGCGATAGCCCCGGTTCCGTGGGACGCGCAAGAATCGGGGCTTCGCCCCAGCCTACTAGCTCGCGGATACGTTACGAGAGAGATTGTTTTGTTATCACCTAGTAAGAGCTTATTCCAGACGCGCAAGAAGATACGGTGGCTGTTTGCTGCCGTGGTCTTGCTGTTTCTAACCCGCTCTGCGTCGGCGCAGATTGTTCAAGTAACAACCATTGCCGGGGAAGAGATTCGTGGTGTCCTGGCGGCATGGACCTCCACCGGCGTGGTGGTCGGTTTGCCTGCCGATGCGGAGGCCCCCCGGCGGGAAATTTCCGGTGAGCAATTGCTGCGCCTGGTGTGGGACGAGCATCCTGCTCCGCTCAGCGGCCCCCACGTGCTGCTGCGCGATGGAACGCGGTTGCCCATCCAAGATTTTGAGGCGACCGGACGCCAGGCGCGTCTGACCTCGCCCCTCTGGTCGGGCACCCGCACCCTGCCCGCCGAGCAGCTGCAGCGGGTGCAGTTGATTGATGCAGGGGAGGACTCCCTGGCACAGCGGCTGAACGACCTGCTGCCCAAGGGCGATGTACTGGCAATTAAGAAAAAGCGTTCGGGAAAGATTGATTATTTATCTGGTGTGATTGGGGATGTCACGGCCGGTCAGGTGGATTTTAAATGGGACGGGGAACGAATCCCGGTCAAGCGGAGTAAGGTGGCTGCCCTGGCTTATTTCAACCGGCAACCGTCTGGCAAGGCCTCCGCTACGTGTTGGCTCACAACCGTGAGCGGGGCCCAACTGCCGGTGACGGAGCTTGAAGCCGATGCAGAAAAACTTGACGAGTCCCGGCTGCAGCTTACGCTGGCCAACGGTTGGAACTTGGAGTTGCCGTTAGCAGATGTGGTGGAGGCCGATTTTTCGGCCGGTAAGTTGGCTTACCTCAGCGATCTCGAACCTGTGCAGCAAGTTTGGACGCCTCACATCGGCCTGCCAGCCGGCGCCGAGTTGATTGCCCAGTATGGCGCGCCGCGTCGGGACCAGTCTTTTACGGGCTCGGCATTGACCCTGGCTTGGCCAGCGGAGACATCGCATCAACCCGCACGGCTGGAAGTTTATCAGAAGGGCCTGGCCCTCCGCAGCCGCACCGAGTTGCGGTATCGACTGCCGGCGGAAATGCGGCGGTTTCGTTGCTGGGCCGGGCTGGACCCGGCCACTGCGGAGCAAGGGAACGTCACGTTATCGATTTCCACCGAGCAGCAATTGCTCTGGGAAGGAGAAATCGCCGGGGGTGCGGCACCGGTTGCCCTCCAGCTGGAGCTGGAGGGGGCCCACGAGTTACACCTCGTCGTGGACTACGGCAAAAATTCAGATTTTGGTGATCGGTTGCACCTGGTGCAGGCACGGGTGAGCAAGTGATGTGGCAGCGGATTTTTCTTTGGTTGCTGGGCGTCGCTATCGTTGTGCTACCGACAGCGGCACGATGGAGTTGGGCACAAGGGGCAGGTCCTGTGCATTCCCAGGTGTCTGCCGCGGTGCGTCAGGCGGAGCGCGAGCGGGTGGCCGTGATGGCCCGCGCTGCCGAGGCGACGGTGGCCGTTTTTCATGCCGACGGCTCGGGGGGCGGCTCGGGGGTGATCCTTTCGCCCGACGGTTTTGCCCTCACCAATTTTCATGTGACCAGCGGGAGCGGCCCTGCGCTGAAGTGCGGGCTCCCCGATGGCGTGTTGTACGATGCGGTGCTGGTGGGCCTCGATCCCGTCGGCGATGTGGCATTGATTCAGCTGCTGGGACGCGATGACTTTCCCACGGCCGTCAGGGGGGATAGTGATGCGGTGCGCGTGGGGGACTGGGTGTTTGTGGCGGGCAATCCCTTTCTCCTGGCGGACGATTTTACCCCGTCGATTAGTTACGGCATGATTTCCGGCGTCCAGCGTTATCAGTATCCCGCCGGCACGTTGTTGGAATATACCGATTGCCTGCAGACCGATGCCTCCATCAATCCTGGGAATTCGGGAGGGCCCCTGTTCGACAGCCAAGGGAGGCTGATTGGTATCAACGGTCGGGCCTCCTTTGAAAAAAGAGGGCGGGTGAATGTGGGGGTGGGCTATGCGATTTCCAGCAAGCAAATCCAACGTTTCTGGTCGCACCTGCACAGCGGTCGTATCGTCGATCATGCCGCGCTGGGAGCGACCGTCGCCACCACGGCCGCTGGTCAGGTGGTGGTGGATGATATTTTGGAGTCCAGCGATGCCTACCGCCGCGGCCTTCGCTATGGAGATGAAATTTTGCAGTTCGCTGGTCGAAACATCACCCATGCCAATCGCTTGCAGAATGCATTGGGGGTGTTTCCGCCGGGATGGACGGTGCCGCTGGTCTATCGCCGGGATGGCGAGATCAGAAAAAAACAGGTGCGCCTGCAACCTTTGCACGATACGGCCCAGCTGGCGGCCATGCTGCAACACCAGCACGCGCCTCTCAAACCGGCCGAAGGGGACCGACCAGGCCCGCCAGACGGTGGGCCAGATGACGAAAAACGAGCCCCCGAGCTGCCCCTCGGAGTCCAACTCGCGCCAGAAAAAACAAAATTACCGGCAGCCGTGGCTGCCCGCTATCAGCCCCGTTCGGGCTATGCCAACTATTGGTACAACTTGCAGCGGCAGCAACAACTGGGGCGGGCCCATCTCAAATCCGCCGCGGTGATGAAAAGTTCGCGGTGGACCTTCCAGGCCACCACGGAAACGGGGGCTTGGGACTTTGTGGTCTCACCGCAAACCGCCTCCCTCCGCACCCCCCAGGGGCGATTTGCCGCGGATTTCTCGGCCGATCTGACGACCCAATTGAGCCCGCCGGGTTCGGGAGGTCTGCTGCTGACCCTGCATCTGTGGCAACGCATGCTGACGACCGATTTGCGGGCATTTGGAGAAGTGTATTACCTGGGCCAGCTGCCCAGTGGCCCCGCAGGCAAGCTGGCCGAACACCTGGTGGGTATTTATGGTGGTGTCGAGATCCACTTTATATTTTCTCCCGAGGAAAGCCATCTGCTGGGTCTGGAGATGTTTGCTGACGAACAAAGCGATCCTTGCCGGGTGTGGTTTTTGGACGGAGAAACATTGGCCGAGCATGAATTCCCCCGCCACTGGCGACTGGACCACGGTGACCGGCCGCCCGTGAAGCTCCGCATCGAATCCTGGGAGTTTAGCGATGCTCAATAATTTCCTGCGAGGTTGGAGGGCATGTGCCCCAGCCGACTTGGGCGGTCGACCCACACATCAAATATTTCACATCTCACATCTCACATCAGACAAGGTGGGGCTGCGCCCCAGCCTACGCTGGCTACTTTGGCGGATTAAAAAATACGCTGGGCTTCTTGTGTTGTTCGTCGCCCTGTGGGGCATCCACGGCAGTTGTGTTTCCGTGGCGGCGGATTGGCAACATGTGCTGCGTACCGCGCAAAGCAAGGTGGTAAAAATTTATGGTGCTGGTGGTCTCAGGCAGTTGGAGGCCTATCAGACGGGGCTGTTGATTTCTCCCAGCGGTCATGTGTTGACCGCCTGGAGTTACGTGTTGGATACCGATGATCTCGTGGCTTTGCTCGATGACGGGAGCAAGTGGCAGGCTACGTTGCAGGCGTACGATCCGGTGTTGGAACTGGCGGTCTTGAAGCTGCCCGTGGGGGATACCGTATTCCCCTATTTTGACCTGGGGGAAGCCGCGGCGAGGCAGGCTCGCGAGGGACAGCGGGTGCTGGTGTTAAGCAATCTGTTTGGGATTGCCACGGGCGATGAGGCGGTCAGCGTCTTGCAGGGAACGATCACCGCCGTGGCCCCCTTGGATGCCAGACGGGGGGCCTATCGGAGTCCGTTTCGCGGCGATGTGTATATCCTGGACGCCAGTGCCAACAATCCGGGAGCCGCCGGTGGCGGATTGGTTGATTGGGACGGTCAGCTGCTGGGGGTGCTGGGCAAGGAATTGCGAAGTCGTGTGACCGGCACTTGGCTGAACTATGCCTTGCCGGCAGCCAGTATCCACGACTCCGTGCAACACCTGCTGCGTGGCCAAGCGCCTCGGGCCGAGGTGGTGGCGGAGGTGCCGCAACAACCGGCCACCGCGCCGAGGCTGGGATTTGTCTTGATTCCCCCCGTGCTAGCCCGCACACCTCCTTACGTCGACAGCGTCTTCCGCAATTCCGCCGCCGAGGAGGCAGGTCTGCGGCCAGATGATCTGGTGGTCTTTGTGGGCGATACACCCATTCCCTCTGTGCCAGCCCTGGAGGAAGCGTTGGCCCGGCACGAATTACGACAGCCGCTGATGCTGTCGGTGCTCCGCGACGGAGACCTGTTGGAACTGGAACTGAAAACGCGTGCGGAGGCGTTTGTCCCATGAAAACCATGCTCAGCAAGCTACCGGGTTGTTTCCTGTTGTTGCTCATGCCTGCCCCACTGCTGGAGGCAGCGGACCTAGCGCAGGAGGAACAAGTCGCCATGCACGCCGCCACGGAATCCGTGGCAGCTACAGTAGTTCAGATTCGTACCGTGGGTGGACTGGAGCGGGTGGGAAAAACACCNACATTGTTTCCAGTGCCATAAATTTTGTGGGTCGGCCGACCTCAATTTTAGTGCGGTTGCCTACGGGCGCGACGGCGGCAGCAAAGCTGGTGGCCCGCGACCAAAACCGTCTGCTGGTGCTGTTGCAGGTTGACGTGGAAAATCCCTTGCCGGTACCCACGGCCGTGCCCCGCGAGGAATTTCGTGTGGGCTGCTGGGCCATCGCCTTGGGACGCACCTGGCGGGAAGATCGGGTGGGGATTTCGACAGGGATCATCAGTGGTCTCAACAGGCGTTACGGGCGCGTGCTCCAAACCGATTGCAGCGTTTCGGCGGCCAACTATGGCGGGCCCTTGATTGATGTCGACGGTCGGGTGTACGGGATCCTGGTGCCGATGGCGCCGGACGCTGACGGGGCGGCCTCCCAGCAGGAACTGGCGGGTGCTGAAAATTATGATGCCGGCATTGGTTTTGCGGTGCCGCTGGTGGATGTGCTGGCAGTTCTGCCCCGCTGGCAACAAGGCGAGGATCTCCTGCCGGGCAAACTGGGCATCGGCCTGGTCACCGGCGGGGTGCACCTCCAACCCCCTCGGATTGGATCGGTGTGGCCGAACTCGCCGGCCGCCGCGGCGGACTGGCGGCCGGGGGATGTGATTGTGGCCGTGGAGGGAGTGCCGGTCGGTACCCAAGCCCAACTTCATTTTCAGCTGGTGCCCCGCTATGCGGGGGATGTTTTGAATGTGCAGCTGGAGCGGGACGGCCGCCCATTCACCTCACGGGTCACCTTGGCCGGGGAGTTGGCGCCGTACAAGCCGCCATTTTTAGGCATTTTTCCAGGACAGCTACGGCAGCCACCGGAGTTGCCCGGGGTGTTGGTGCGGGGCGTCTGGCCAGACGGGCCTGCTGCCCGGGCGGGCGTGCAGGCTGGAGATCGCCTGCTCCAAATTGAGTCCATGAAGATTGAACGGTTGGATGACGTGTGGCCCGCGCTGGTGCGTCAGCACCCAGAGGATGCAGTGGAGTTGCTACTGCTGCGGAAACAGCGGCAGCGGACCGTGACGGCCACCCTCGGCACGCTGCCGGATCAACGGCTCTCCGCGGCAGAGTTTTCGCCGCGGGCAGCTGAAAAAAAATCGCCCGAGGAACCCATCAAACTGGCCCCGTTGAAACTGCCGACCTTTTCGCAGCAGGCAAGTTTTTATCAGCCCACCTGCCCGCCGCAGAGCCGCCAGGGGCTGCTGCTGTGGCTGGGGGATGGAACAACCGCTACGGATCAACGTTTGCTCGCCACGTGGCAGGCTAGCTGCCAGCGCGATCAGTTGGTGTTGCTGATTGCGCATCCGGCGGAGGAGGCGCACTGGCGCAGTGAAGATCTAAAATACCTGCAGGCCTTGGTGGGTGTGGCCAGCCGCCGGTTTGGCACCGTAGCGGAACGTACCGTGATTGGGGGAGCCGGCAAAGCCGGCCAGCTTGCTTTGGCCGTGGGTCTGCGTCAGCAGTCGGCCTTTGCCGGGGCCATGGGGCTGGACGCCCCCCTGCCCCGCACGCAAATCATTCCGCCCACCCAGCCGCAGCAGCGGTTGGCCCTGCTGGCTGTCGGCTCCCATGATTCGGCTTGGGTGCCACTCATCCGCCGTGATTTGCAGCGGCTGCGCGCGGCAGGTTACTCGGCCAGTTGGCTGCAGCGTCCGCCCGTGGGCCTGCGTCCGGCGACCTTGGATCCAGACACGCAGGCAGCCATCGCCCGCTGGATCGACACACTCGATCGTTTTTAGCTTTTGTTTACGACTGCTGAAAGAACGGCCTCGGGCCGTTCTTTCAGAAACTGCACTTATGACGCGTATCGTACTTTGTTATCCGGTGGGCCCTCGGCATCTCGCCCGTATCCAGGCGGCTTGGCCTAGCGCTGAAATTGTGGACGCTGGGCAAGAGCGAATCGCCCAGGAGTTGGCCCACGCGGACATTTTTTGTGGGCATGCCAAGGTGCCCGTGCCCTGGGAGGAGGTGGTGGCCGCTGGCCGTTTGCGATGGATCCAATCCTCGGCTGCGGGTCTCGACCATTGCCTGGTGCCCAGCGTCATCAAGTCTTCCATTGTCGTCACGAGCGCTTCGGGGGTGTTGGCCCGGCAGGTGGCGGACCAAACCATGGCTCTGCTGGCCGGCATGCTCAGGAACTTGCCGGTGTTTTTTCGTGGCCAACAGCAACGCGAATTTATCCGCCGTCCCACCCGTGATTTGTACGGCAGTCGGATTGGCATCGTGGGCCTCGGTGGCAATGGCCGCGTGTTGGCGCGTGTGCTCAAAGG
>CAMYJY010000059.1 GCA_947258835.1 uncultured Pirellulales bacterium | reverse complement strand
GTTGGGCAGATGAGAACTTACCCATCGACAGCCCAATGGAGTCGCTTCGCGGGGATTTTCGATCATGCGGCAGGTAAAAACTTACCTGCCGCTCGCCTTAGTGTCATGGGTGGCACTGCTGGCTGGTCCAGCAGTGCGGGTACCCGATGCCCACTGCTGGACAAGCCAGCAGTGGCACCCGAATTCTAAAACAGGCTCTTCATGAGCGACCACCGGGAGCGGACCACCACCTTCCGAGCGGTAGCTCGCATTGGCTGGCGGCACTGCCGCCCTCGCATTGGTCGGCGACCCCTGTTCAAGCCGGGGGCAGGCCATGCCGCCCCGCCCCCCGCCCTAGGCTCGCAGCGTGGTGAGGATCTCGCCCACGACCTTGTAGGGATCGGCGTTGGACGCCGGACGGCGATCCTCCAGATAGCCCTTCCAGCCGTTTTGCACGGTACCCACGGGAATGCGAATGGACGCTCCCCGGTCGCTGACTCCGTAGCTGAACGTGTCGATCGACTGGGTTTCGTGCAGGCCGGTCAAACGCTGGTCGTTGTCGGACCCATAGGAGGCGATATGATCATCGTGGCGGGTACGGAACTTTTCGCAAATTCCTTTGATCAGCTCCTCACCACCCTGGTCGCGAATTGGGGTGGTGGAGAAGTTGGTGTGCATACCGCTACCATTCCAGTCCCCCTTGATGGGCTTGGGATGGAGTTCAATGGTCACGCCGTACCGTTCCGCAGTGCGGTGCAGCAGGTAGCGGGAGAGCCACAAATCGTCACAGGCGTTTTTGCCGCCCTTGCCGAACAATTGATACTCCCACTGGCCTTTCATGACTTCGGCATTGATGCCGGTGACCGAGAGGCCCGCCTCCAGGCAGGTGTCGAGATGATCCTCGACAATGTCTCGACCAACGCAGTTGTCGACACCCACCGAGCAGTAGTAGGGACCTTGGGGGCCGGGGTACCCGTCGGCGGGAAAGCCCAAGGGCTTGGCCCCACTCATGATGGTGTATTCTTGTTCAAAACCAATCCACAGATCGTGATCATCCTCAAAGGCGCCGCGGCCATTGGTGGCGTGGACCGATCCATCGGCGTTCAGCACTTCGCACAGCACGAGCGAGGCATTGTTACGCTGCGGATCGTCGATCATTTTGGCAGGTTTTAGCAGGCAGTCCGAGGAGCTACCTTCGGCTTGCTCGGTGCTACTGCCATCAAACGACCAGCTGGGGCATTCTTCCACGCTGGCTGGTTTATTACCGACAATCTTGGTCTTGCTTCGCAGGTTGGGCTCCGGAGAGTACCCATCCAACCAAATGTACTCTAGCTTGTAACTCATTGTGTCCCTGTACTCCTTACGCGGCCAGTGCCGCAGCCAAATCGAGAACGCACATCTCTGGGGTACGCTCCCACCTTGCGCTCACAGAACATGCACGCACCGTACGCGAATGTCACGAAGTGAGACTATCAATAAACAGCTCAAACTGAAAACAGGGACTCCATGCAGCGGCAGCTCACCAAGAAACCTGGTTGAGAGGCGGATGGAGTGGGCTTTTCCGGCCCCAACCGGCCAGCACTAGGGATACCTGTTTTCACTTTGAGTAAACAGAAAAATTGGTTTGTCTTCGCATCCCAGCGAAAAAAACGTTGTCTTCCTGCCGGCCAGAAAGGCCGATGTTGACAACCGCCTATGTCTCCAGGAACTGAGCCCATCGAGCCCAGTAAAAGAAGTCTCTTGAAATCCGCATCAAGCAGCTGCGGTAGGGAGGCCGAATTCCAAGACTTTTTTTGCCACCTGCGAGCAATGCCCTATCCTATAACCCGCAAATCCGAATTACCAGTGCAAGCCCGGTGCCAAGACCTGCATGGAGCCAGCGAATTTTCCCTAAGTCTTTTTATGGAAGAGACTTATCGCATGGATTTCCTGCTCAGCTCCAGCGCCACCAGCGGCAGGAATGCCCAGCGAACAGGCACCGGCTGCCCGGCTGCTAAGCAGAGCAGCAGCGTTCACTGCTGGGCCAAATATGTTAAAACTCACACTACAAACAAGGTCTCCTCTGAGGAAACTGCTGCCATGCCTGACGCTCCGGCACCTCAATCACGGAAAAAGCTAAAATTTTTGCCCACTGCCGCCACGTTTCATTTAGGGGAACCGCTGGGAGTGGGCACGGTGGGTGCGGTCTTTCGCGCTGAGAGCCCCGAAATCGATCGGCCGCTGGCGGTCAAGTTGTTGCATCCGACCATTGCGCACGACGAGCGTATTGTGGAGCGTTTTCAGCGTGAAATTACGATCATGGAGCGGCTCAACCATCCGCACATCGTGCGGAATTACGGTGGCGGTCTGCTGGATGGCCAGTACTTTTATGCCATGGAATTGCTCAATCATGGGACCTTAAAACAGCGGCTAGAGAAGCATGGTCCCCTGGCCTGGCCGCAAGCGGCGGCCTACACGGCTCACATTGCCTCGGCTCTGCAACACGCGCACAATCATGGAATTATCCATCGCGATTTGAAGACCAGCAATTTGTTCTTCAATGATCAGGGCTTGCTGGTGCTGGGTGATTTTGGCATCGCCCACGACACGCATGGCTCGGACGTCACGGGCGATGGGATCACCGTGGGCACTTATGCCTACATGTCTCCCGAGCAAATCTGCGCGGACAAAGAAATTTCGGGCAAGGCGGATTTGTACTCCCTCGGTTGTGTGCTGTACGAAATGCTCACCGGCAAACCACCGTTTTTGGGTGCAAACTTTGCGCAGATTTGGGACCAGCACCTGCATAAGGACCCGGCCCCGCTCCAGGAGGCCGGCGTGGACTGTCCCGAGTGGCTGGAGACCTTGGCCAGGCAGTTATTGGCCAAAGACCCCGAACTGCGCCCCTTCAACGCGCGTGCCGTGCAAGGTTTGATCAAAGAGCACCTGCAGGACGAGTTTGGCTCCGACTTATCCGAACTGACCCAAGAGCTACCGCCCCTGGAGGCAGCCACGCCCCCGGCCGGCCCCAGCTGGGGGCGGATGCTCATCGGCATCTTGGTAATCGGTTCGCTAATTGCGGCGGCAATTCTGCTCAGCGACTGAAGGCGAACTGGGACGCCCAGGGCAACTGAAAGGTATCGGCAACCGCCTGATTGGTCACCTGCCCGCGATGCAGATTGACGGCCCGTGCTACGGGGGGGAGTGCCTCCGCAGCGGCCAGCAGGCCCTGGTCGGCAATCGCCAGGACCCACGGCAGGGTCACATTGCAGAGGGCATACGTGCTGGTGCGGCCCACGGCACCCGGCATGTTCGTAACGCAATAGTGCACCACCTCGTCAACAACATAGGTGGGATGGCTGTGCGAGGTGGGCTTGCTGGTGGCGATGCAACCGCCCTGATCAATGGCCACGTCAATGATCACACTGCCCGGCTTCATCCGTCGCAGATCCTCTGCTTCAATCAGCCGCGGTGCTTTGGCGCCCGGAATCAGGACAGCGCCGACCACCAGATCGGCACGGCTCAGTTGTTCACGGATGGTATGGCGATCGCTAAACAGCACATCCACATTGGCCGGCATCACGTCGGCCAGATAACGGAGTCGCTCCATGTTGATATCTAAAATTCCCACATTGGCATTAAAACCCGCGGCAATTTTGGCCGCATTCGCCCCGACCACACCACCACCTAGGATCGTGATATTCGCAGGCGCCACTCCCGGCACTCCGCCCAACAAAATGCCCCGCCCCAGCTGGGGCCTTTCCAGGTATTTGGCCCCCTCTTGAATACTCATCCGCCCAGCAACCTCACTCATGGGCGTGAGCAGGGGCAGACGTCCACGATCGTCGGCCAAGGTCTCATAGGCCACGGCCGTGCACTGGGTTGCCAACACCGCGACGGTCAATTCGCGATCCGCGGCAAAATGAAAGTAGGTGAACACCACCTGACCGGCACGGATCAGCGGCCATTCCTGCGGTTGAGGCTCTTTCACTTTGACGATCAAATCGGCCCGCTCAAAGATCTCCGCCGGGCCAGGCACGAGCTCCGCCCCATTCTCCAGGTATTCGTGGTCCGGCAGACCGGAGCCCAAACCGGCCCCCACTTCCACCAAGACTTGGTGCCCCCGCCGGGTCAGCTCTTCCACCCCAACCGGCAGCATGGCGACTCGGTACTCGTCCTGTTTTATCTCCCGCGGCACTCCTACGATCATGGCTTGTCACTCCTGCTGCGCACCAAACGGTGAAAGTCTTCACAATTATAGCTCAAAGGGATGAGTACCCTCATCCTGCGGTTCTTTCCGGACACCCTTGTCAGCTCGGCTGGCAGGCGTTAACCTATGAGATTCCCTATGGATCACTGGCGGATACGGACGATGGGCAATCGCCACCGCCGGGTAGGGCTCCCCCGAATAATCCACCAGCAGGCCCGCTTGACGCCCGGTTTGCAGGAAAAACGATGCGAATTGCTTGAGGATCGACACAGATGAAAACCTACATGGCCAAGCAGGGCGAACTGGAGCAAAAGTGGCTGCTCGTGGATGCCAGCGATAAGATCGTGGGGCGGCTCGCCAGTGAGATTGCCGTCATCCTGATGGGCAAGCATCGTCCGACCTACACGCCCCACGTGGATACCGGGGATTATGTCGTGGTCGTCAATGCCGAAAAGATCCAGTTTACCGGCAACAAGTGGGAACAAAAAAAGTATGCCTGGTACACAGGTTATCCCCGCCAGCGAACAATTTCAGCGGCGGATCGCTTGGAAAAGAAGCCAGAATTGATCCTCAGCGAGGCCGTCCGTCGGATGCTGCCGAAGAACAAGCTGGGACGCGCCATGCTATCGAAGTTAAAAATTTACGCCGGGCCAAGTCACCCGCACACAGCCCAACAACCCGAACCCACAGAACTAGCAATCAAAGCCTAGGGCGGCAGTACCTGCCCCCGGCTGGAACGGGGGGCGCCAGTCGAGCTACCGCTCGCAGGATATTGGCCCGCTCCCGTTGGTCGCTCACACTTAGCACGAGCGGCGACAACTTTCACTGTAGTCAGCACGAAGGAATGAATCGATGCCAGCAACCGCTGTAGAAGAGGCCCTTGGTACCGGTCGCCGTAAGAGTTCGGTCGCACGCGTGCGCGTCCGCGCCGGCAGCGGGAAGATCACAATCAACAAGCGCGCGCTGGACGATTTCTTTAAGGTGCAGCAAGATCGCAACGCTGTGGTATCCCCCCTCGAGCATTGTGAAGCCCGGGACTCGGTGGATGTCATCATCCGGGTCCATGGTGGCGGCACCACCGGTCAGGCGGGAGCCTGCATGCAAGGCATTGCCCGAGCCCTCCTCAAGCACGACAGCGACCTTTCCGAAAAACTGCGGGAAAAGCAGTTCCTGACCCGCGATTCCCGGATGAAGGAACGCAAGAAGCCCGGTTTGCATGGTGCTCGTCGAGGCACTCAATTCTCCAAGCGTTAATGGGTCTCCCAGCGTTAATGGGTCTCTGAGCGTTAATTGTCTGCGACCATCTTGACCGCCACGGGCTGTTCCTGGCTGGTCAGGGATGTGTGTGCGATCCGCGTCGGCAACGAGAACCGGATTCCCTGTCCTTCAAATGCACGGAAGATGGCCAAGTTGACTTTTTCGCTCATCTCTAGGAAATCCCAGTAGTTCGGCGGGTGGTACCAATAGATCACCCGAATGTTGAAGGCCGTGGGCAGGTAGTCGGTGAAAAACGCCCGCGGGGGAAACTCAGGATCCATCCCCTCGTGCTCTGCCAGTGCCGCACGAATACTCGTCAAGGCCTGCTCGATGGACTCCCTGGGAGTATCTAGGGGCAGATGGATATCCGCGGTTCTGCGGATGTGGGGCCGTCGCCCGACATTTTCCACCTCACTGCGAGCCAGCTGATCGTTGGGTAAGGTGACCAGGTGCCCACTGAGGAGTCGCAGCTTGGTGGATCGCAGACCAATATCTTCCACCACGCCATCGTATTTGCCGAGAATGATTCGCTCTCCCACACGGAAGGGTTTGTCCGCCATCAAGGAGAGCGTACCAAACAAATCCTTCAGCGTGTCTTGGGCGCCCAGCGCCAGCGCGACGCCACCAATCCCGGCACTGGCCAGGAGCGTTCCGACAGGAAAGCCCAAATACTGCCCTCCCCACAAAACCAACAGGACCGCTGCCGCGGAGCCGGTCAGCTTGGAGACAATCCGAATCAGTTGGGCATTGAGGCCCTGCCGGTTGACGCTGGGTGAGGCGATGATTGTTTCTGAAATCCGGTTGGTCGTGGCAAAAATCACCAACACTCCAGCCGTCAAAGAGGTCAGGATGGAGAGAAATTCGGTGAGATACAACGGAGTCCCTCGCAAGCCCAGGGTGGACTCGACCAGGTTCATGTGCAGCAGCGGCAGACAGGCGGCGAGAACCGGCAAGAACAGCGTCAGCCAATACTTCCAGAGCCTCGGAACCGTTTGCATCTGCTTCCAATAGATCCAATACAAGAGGAAGAGGGTGCCCACGGTGAGGGCCAAAGCCAACAGGAGGGGAGGCCATTTCCAAGTGGCCATGCCGAAGGTACGACCCGTCTGCATCCACTGAGGCAATTGGTGGACAAACTGGGCCAACCGACGCGTGTGCGGAGCCAACAAATACCATTCGTAAAACCTGGGGGAAACTGCTGGTCCGTGCTGCCGATACGGCATGGACTTGATACTTTCGTAGTAGGCAACGGCTCGGCTGACCGTCCCGGCACTGAAGAGATATTCGTGTTTTTGCGGGCCTTCCTCCATTCTGGCGATCGTGATGCGGGTGTCCGGAATCCTCCATTGAGATAGCTTTTCGTATCCTCCGACCGCTTGAATCTCATCCACATCAGGAATTTTTTCCCAAGGTGGCAAGGGCACTCGGTCGAGGATCTCCTTGATGCACACGGCGACTTCGGCGGCATGCTCCTGGCGGGAGAATTCGGGGATCTGGCTGGTGTCCAGGCAGTCCACAATCCGGTAGGCGATGGCCGCGTGCCGGGGATTGCGATCATCGACGTATTTTTGTTCCTGGATGATCCGGCACAGCTCATTGCAGCTGGACAGGAAACTTCTGAGGGTGTCTCGTGGGCTGGACGTATCAGCAGCCGTGATTGTAAAGTCCTCTTGCGCGGCTCCCACGCGGGGAGGTAGCACCAACCAGCAGAGCAGCAGGCAGGCAAACCACGTGGGCCAGTGCGTCGAAGATCTGCGTGCTGTGCACGACCAGTCCTGTCTCGAGCAGGTTACCCACAGGGGTGGTTGTCGCCCCCGTACACACCGAGGGGAGCCACGCAGTGCACCCCGGAGATACAACCATACATTTTCGAAATTTGCTGTAGTCAACATGTTATTACTTAAAGTGAAAACAGGTATGCCTAGTGCTGGCCGGTTTGGGCCGGAAAAGCCCACTCCATCCGGCCTCACAACCAGATTTCTTGGTGAGCCGCCGCGGTGCGGAAACCGGGGGCTGTTTTCTCGGGCTTTACCGGCTTTATGGAGGCCTCATTTTCAGTTTGAGTTATTATACTCCTGTGAGCAGCCGCCAAAACTGGGTTACCAAAAAGCACAACACCAGTCCCATCCCCAGGGGCAGCACCGCCGCCAGCGCTGTCCACTTGGGGCTGCGTGTTTCCTTCCAAATGGTATACAGGGTCGTACTGCAGGGGTTGTGCACCAGGCTAAACAGCATCACGTTGACAGCCGTCAAAACGGTCCATCCGCCGGCGGTGAGGATCTCGCGGGTGGCCCGACCGGAATCCAACTCAAACATCACTCCGGCTCCCTCACCGAGCCCCGCGCGGCCCAGCGTAAGCACGGTCAGCATCAAGATGGTAGGAATCACAATCTCGTTGGCAGGAATCGCTACCACATAGGCCAGTAGGATAATCCCATTCATTCCCAGCAACAGACCGAGGGGATTCAGCCAGCTTGCCAGGTGTTCTGCTAGGGACGTGCCGCCCAGGGAGAGATTGGCCATTAGCCAAATCACGGCACCGGCCGGCATGGCGAACATGATGGCTCGCCACAGGACAAACATGGTGCGATCGATCAGCGACGTGTACAGGGTTTGCAAAATTCGCGGGGGGCGGTAGGGCGGCAATTCCAAATGAAACGTGGACGGCTCGCCCCGCAACACTGTCCGGGAGAGGCCCCAAGAGGCCAGGAAGGTGAGCAGCACGCCCAGCAGCGCGACCAGTACCACGGCTGTCGCGGCAATCAGACCGGCCCACCGCGGCGGCACGAGCACCCCTAGAAAAATGGTCGCTAGCAGAATCTGCGTGGGCCACCGTCCGTTGCACAGCGCGAAATTGTTGGTGATGATGGCGATCAGTCGTTCCCGCGGGCTCTCGATAACGCGCGTGGCGATCACCCCCGCCGCATTGCATCCCCAGCCCATGCACATCGTCAGGGCCTGCTTGCCGTGCGCGCCGGCTTGTTGGAACAGTCGATCCAGATTGAAGGCCACCCGCGGCAGGTAGCCAAAATCTTCCAGCAAGGTAAACAGGGGGAAGAAAATAGCCATCGGCGGCAGCATCACGGCCACCACCCAGGCGGTAGCCAGATAGACTCCGTCCAGCAAGACACCCGACAACCACCAGGAAACCCCCAGGGCGCTGGCCGAGGATTTCAGCCAGGGGTGGATGGTATCCAGCAGCAGCCCCGACAGCAGGGCGGAGGGAAAGTTGGCCCCGGAGATGGTCAGCCACAGCACACCGGCCAACAGCAAAATCATCACCGGGAATCCGGTCCAGCGGTTGGTCAGGATGCGATCCAACCGGCGATCCAAGACGGGGTTGTCTCCGGGGTTGACCACCACGGCATCCGCAATGCTGGCGGCCTGGGCATAAATTGTTTCCACCAGCGCTTCATGAAAACCTGGCCCCAGTTGCCAACGGATGGACGAGGCCAGGTCCAGCAGTTTGTCAGGCGCAGTGCAGGAGGTCGCTGGCTGCGCATCCGCAGTTTGCTGTTGGCTAAATTTTTGAAATAGTTCCCCGCTGAGCAGAGACTGGGCAATCCGCTGATCACCATCCAGCAGGCGGAGGGCCAGCCATTGCGTGTTGGGCAGATCGGGAAACATGGCCTGCAAGTGATTGCTGAGCTGGTGGAGGGGTGCATCCACTGCAGGGGACCAGTTTTGCAGATGTGTGGGGTGACCCGACATGGCGCCGGTGGCGACCGCGTGGATGGCAGCGGTCAACTCCTGCAAGCCCTGTCCATAGCGGGCGCTGGTGGCGACCACGGGGACTCCCAACTGCTGCGCAAGGGCCTCTTGATCGATGGCCATGCCACGACGATCGGCCGCATCCATCAGGTTCAAGCAGACCACGACGCGCTCGGTGATTTCCAGCACCTGGAGCACGAGGTTGAGGTTGCGATGGAGGCAGGTGGCATCCACGACAATCACGGTCACATCGGGTTGGCCGAACAAGAGAAAATCGCGAGCGATTTCCTCATCGTGACTGGTGGCGAGCAGGGAGTAGGTTCCCGGCAGATCGACCAAGCGATAGCGCGTGGCATCATGAAAAAATGTGCCTGCGGCCCGGGTGACGGTCTTGCCTGGCCAATTGCCCGTGTGTTGTCTGAGGCCGGTAAGTGCGTTAAAGACTGTACTCTTGCCCGTATTGGGGTTCCCCGCCAAGGCAACGACGAAATCAGCATCTTGCCGATCCACACGAACCAGCTCGGAGGCAGCTTGTTGCGGACAAACGGTACAGGGAGAGGAAACTAGCTTCATACCTGGCCCTTACGCTGACCGCGCTGCACGCGGGGAGACGCCTTAGTACCCGGACCAACATCAGCACCAGCGACCAACGGGAGCGGGTCATTATTTTCCGAGCGGTAGCTGACATTGGTCGGCGGCCCCCCGTTCAAGCCGAGGGCAGGCTCTGCCGCCCGGTGAACCCGCACCAGATCTGCCTGATCGTTCCGCAGGGCGATGACCGCGCCGCGAATACGGTAGGCCGTGGGATCTCCGGCGGGACTTTTGAGGACTGCCGACACCTCCGTGCCGGGCACCAGCCCCAAATCCAGCAGGCGCCTCCGCTGCAGCCCCTGACAGACCGGCGAGATGCCGACGCAGGTGCCGGACTCTCCCAGTTGCAGAGACGACAAACGGTCTCCCAGGTCCATCGTCGTCCCTTGGGGAGCCGGTGTGACCCACACGTTGCCGGCTACGATGGGGGCCAGGACTTGTTCTTCGCCGTCCAGCTCAATGCGGATCCGTGCGGACGACTTGTCCAGCACGGTGATCCGTTGACGGACCCGCACGTTTTGGGCCCTCAATTGGGCGTAGATGGCTTCCGGCTCATCTTCGACGTGAACAATCGTCACTTCGTCGCCCGCCTTGCAATCACTGAGGGGCTGCCCACGTTGAGCGGGCACTTCACCACGTTCGGTGGGAATCGGGTCACCGTGGGGATCAAACCGCGGATTGCCCGTGGTTTGCACAAGCTGCTGCAACTCCGCCGCCGAAGTAACGTGTTCACGTCGATCGGCCTGCAAGTGCCACTCCGCCTCCGCGAATCCGGTCTGCTCCGCCAAGAAGGTTTCCCATAATCGGTGGATCCGCAGGACCCGCAGGGCATAGCTACGTCCCTGGGGCGTGAGGCTCAGACCGGCGTGCTCCGATCGAACCAGCTGCATGGTCTCCAGGCGTTCCACCAACTTAGCAACTTGGGAGCTGCCGCAGTCCAGCGCGCCGGCGATGCTTTGCATGCTCCCCACCAGACCGCGATATTCGCAGTCGTAGAGATGCTTGAGGGCATCTTCGATCTGCTCTCGCTGGCCGCCACGGAGACCACGGAGGGCCAACGGCAGCAAGCCGTGCCTCGGCCACAGCAGGACACCCGCAGCAGCCAGCAGCACTCCGGTCAGCAGCAGTGCCTGGGCGGGGTAGACCATCTTCGAAAAGCCAGGGAGCGGGGACAGAGGAAACCGGCAACCAAGGTTTAGCCAAGGCTAAACCTTGGTTCTATTGTACCTGGGCAGATCAGTCAGAAAAAGTATCCCCGGCTGGATTCGAACCAGCAACCTTCGGCTTCGGAGGCCGACACTCTATCCAGTTGAGCTACGGGGACTTGGGGTGGGTTGTAGCTGCCTTTCGTGCAACGCATCGGGCCGGCAAATCACGGGCGTCGGGCTCATGTACGGGTTTTCAGTCCGGGGCGGTTATCCCCGGGGCAGTTATCCCCGGGGCAGTTATCCCCGGGGCAGTTATCCC
>CAMYJY010000058.1 GCA_947258835.1 uncultured Pirellulales bacterium | reverse complement strand
CCTACCTGAAGGTCGATAATGGACCGCATGCCCACTTCCGACTTTATCAAACACGAGGTGCGTACGCTGACTAATTTTCTCAAAGTGCAGCAGCAGCGTCAGGCAGCGGGCCTCCCCAATACCCCGCTCAGCTTGCACATGGTCTTTGATGGAAATCCCGGCACCGGCAAGACCACGGTCGCCCGTATTCTCGGTAAAGTCTTGGGGGCGCTGGGCATACTCCAGCAAGGGCATTTGGTGGAAACCGATCGCTCCGGCCTGGTCGCCGAATACGCAGGCCAAACAGGCCCCAAAACGAATCAAAAGATTGACGAAGCGCTGGGCGGAGTGCTCTTTATCGATGAGGCCTACACGCTGATTGCATCAGGGGGTGAAGACCCCTATGGCCATGAAGCGGTCCAGACTCTTCTCAAACGCATGGAGGATGAGCGGCACAGCCTGGTAGTGATCCTAGCCGGTTATCCTGAGGAAATACAAACCTTACTGCGGTCCAACCCCGGCCTCTCGTCGCGTTGCAGCAGGAAGCTGGAATTTGTGGATTATACGCCCGTGGAACTGGCCCAGATTTTTGGTTTCATGTGTGACAAAAATCACTACCGGCTACGCCCCGATACGCGCGCAAAAATTCTCGTCGGGCTCGACCATCTGTATCAGCTGCGAGATCGCCATTTTGGCAATGGTCGCTTGTCACGCAATCTCTTCGAACAGTCCATTCGTCGCATGGCCAACCGCATCGCGGAGATACCCCAACTGAGTGTCGAACAACTTACCATGCTGGAGCCGCATGACATTGAGTTTGGCCGAGTCCCACAGGAAGTCTTCGCCCAGCTCGGCAAAGACCGCCAGCCCCGCTTTCACATCGAATGCCCCGCCTGTGATTTCAGCAAAGATGTGGCCTCAAAATTTCTCGGCCGGGGTGTCCGCTGCCCCAAATGCAAGCACGATTTTACCATCGATTGGGCGGCACCCCTGAAGGATGCCGCATCATGACGATCCCTCGCATCAACGTCTTGGGGGTGGGCATTAGTACGCTCACCCTGGATTCCGCAGTCGCGGCAGTCCTCGAGGCCTTGCCAGCCGGGCAGCAGGGGTATGTCACGGTCACCGGCGTGCATGGCATCTCGGAATCGCAAACGGACGACCAGCTCAAACGGATTCATAATGAATCGCTGCTGACGACCCCGGACGGCATGCCGCTCACTTGGATCGGCCGCCTGCAAGGTCTGGGTCCTGCTCAGATGGATCGCGTGTACGGGCCCGACCTGATGCTCCGCCTGCTCGATCAGGGACAGCAGCACCAGCTGCGGCACTATTTTTATGGCGGAGGTACGGGGGTCGCCGAGCTGCTCCGGGAAAAAATGCAGGCCCGCTTTCCCCAAGCACAAATCGTCGGTACCTACACGCCACCTTACCGCCCTCTCAACCAAGACGAACAAGGGCAGCTGTTGGACGAGCTCCACCGGCTCCAACCGCACTGCCTGTGGGTAGGACTGAGCACACCCAAACAAGAACGATTCATGGCGGAGTTGCTGGCGGATTACGGAACGGGTGCCAACACCCCAGCCCGTCTCCCCGCGCCGCTGGTGATGCTGGGGGTGGGCGCGGCCTTTGATTTTCACGCCGGACTGGTGCCGCAAGCCCCACGCTGGATGCAGCGCGGGGGACTCGAGTGGCTGTTCCGTTTGCTGCGCGAACCGCGTCGGCTGTGGCGGCGCTATCTAAAAAACAACCCACTCTTTGTGTGGAGGTTGTGCCTGCAGCTAACGGGGCTCAAGAAGTACGAACTTTCCGAGGAACGGTGCCCGCCAGGCCGCGACCGAGTTTAGGAACTGCCCTGGTCATAGTGGTAGGCGGTGGCGCTGCCCAGAATGGCAACCATGGCAGCCGCCTTTTTGTCGGCAGTACTACCACCGACGTCAGCCCTCTCCAGCCGTAAGTTGCAGATGGCGTTGTAGCCCAAGTGCTGGGCCTGCTCCACCAACCGCTGGGTAGTTTCCCGCCGCGCCCGGTCGAGCAAGGACTGAAAACTGCGGACTTCGCCACCAAACAGCCCCCGCAATTTGGCCACGGAAGTCTTAAAATAATCACTGGACACAACGGTCTCGGCCAGCACGATTTGGGGGGGCTCACTGCCGACGGTACGGGCGGGAAAACTTTTCAGCTGCGTAATCAAAAACTCGCGATTGTCGGCCTCCCGCTGGCAGAGTCTGGCAAGATGTTTGCGCTCGGCCAACCGGCCGCACACGAAGCCGACGGCAATCAGCATCAACGGCACGAGTAACGGTAAGAGATCAGCCATCACAACTCCCCCGAGGAACAAAGAGACCAAGGGCACTAGGGCCAACCGGCAACTAGGCCGGCTGCACTACCACCGCCGTACCGTAGGCATACAACTCGGCCGCACCAGCGGTAACCGCACTGGTAGTGAAACGGACGTTTAGAATCGCGTTGGCACCTAACTGCTCGGCCTGGGCCATCATGCGTTCCACGGCCTGGCGGCGGGATTCGGTCAACAATTCGGTATACCCTTTCAACTCGCCGCCCACCAGATTCTTAAAACTGGCGGCAATATCCCGACCGGCATGCTTGGCCCGCACCGTATTGCCTTGGACCAGGCCTCGAATCTCCGTCACGTGATAACCGGCAATTGTTTCCGTGTTGGTAATAATCATGAAAACTCCCAGCAAGACCTAGAGAGGATGGCAGAGCCTGCCCCCGGCTTGAACGGGGGGCCGCCAGCCAATGCGAGCTTCCGCTCGGAAAACGTTGGCCCGCTCCCGTTGGTCGCTCCTTTGTGTGCAAGTATTAAAATTTTCACCGCCAGTCGCATAAATACTCCATGCGCGGTTATTGTGACTCGAAACCGGATCTACGACAATCCCAGGGCTGTCGCGCCTTAGCCGATGGGCGATAGCCCCGGTTCTTGCGGGTCTCACGGAACCGGGGCTATCGCCCACCGGCTCATTTGTGGGCGGGGCTCTCCTGGGGAACCGCTGTGCATGAAATCACTGCCGCTACTCAGCCACAACTTTCGTGCCGAACAAGATTTGGGCAACCGTCTGCGTGCACCGACAGCAATTCACTCTCTTCTCAGCCTTTCCTGTGGCAGCAAATGAACCACGACGAAACTTAATTTTTCGTTGATTGATTCGTTGTTTCCGTTGTTTCGTCGTGGTTCAAAATTTTCTGCTACTCGCCAACAATTTTCGTGCCGAACGGGATTGGGACCAGCCAGCAGTGGCACCCAATCATCACACCCAACCGATAAAACCTCAAGGTTTCGCCTCCAGGCCAGGGTTTCAGGCCCATCCTCGGGACCATAAATTTGCTAAACTGATGGGTGCCGCGGTCGTGCCCCCGGCGCCGCCTCCCTTGTTCGATTTACGTAGGAACCCCCATGCCGTCCACCCCCTCTGCATCCTCGCACGACACCCCGCCGGAAAACCAACGACCTGGGCGAAATTTTATTCAGCAGCTGATCGACGCCGACCTGGCGGCGGGCCGGTATGGGGGACGGGTGCATACGCGTTTTCCGCCGGAACCCAATGGCTACCTGCACATCGGACACGCCAAGAGCATTTGCCTCAATGCGGGTCTGGCGCGGGAATACGGTGGGCGGTTCAACCTGCGTTTCGATGACACCAATCCTGCGAAGGAAGAGCAAGAGTACGTCGATTCGATTCAAGAGGACATCCGCTGGCTGGGGGCCGATTGGGAGGATCGCCTCTTTTTTGCCTCGGACTACTTTGACCAGCTGTACGAGTGGGCCGTCCAGTTGATCCAAGCGGGCCGGGCCTACGTCTGCGACCTGGATGCCGAGGCCATGCGCGAACACCGGGGCACGCTCACCGAACCGGGCAGGGCCTGCTGCTACCGAGAGCGGAGTGTGGAGGAAAATTTGGATTTATTCGCCCGCATGAAAGCAGGGGAATTCGCGGACGGCACCCGGACACTGCGGGCCAAGATCGACATGGCCTCGCCAAATCTGAATCTCCGCGACCCGGTGATGTACCGCATCAAACGGGCCCACCATCATCGCACGGGAGACACTTGGTGTATTTATCCTTCCTACGACTTCACGCATGGACAGTGCGATTCGCTGGAAGGGATCACCCACTCGATCTGCACCTTGGAGTTCGAAAACCATCGGCCCCTGTACGACTGGTTTTGCGACGCGCTGGGCATCCACCATCCCCAGCAAATTGAGTTTGCCCGTCTCAACCTCAGCTACACGGTCATGAGCAAACGCAAACTGCTGCAGTTGGTGACCGAAAACCATGTGTCCGGCTGGGACGATCCGCGCTTATTAACTCTCCGCGGCCTCCGCCGCCGGGGCTACACGGCGACGTCGATCCGGGCCTTTTGTGAGCGGATCGGTGTGGCCAAGCAGTATAGCGTCATCGACATGGCCTGGCTGGAGGACGCCATTCGCGAAGACCTCAATGCGCATGCCCCACGGGCCATGGGCGTACTCCGTCCCCTCAAGGTTGTGCTCACCAATCTGCCTGCGGACGCGGAGCGTATCTGCCAGGCGGCCAACCATCCCCAGCAGCCGGACATGGGCACCCGCGAGGTTCCGCTCACGCGTGAGATTTATATTGAGCAGAGTGATTTTTTGGAAGATGCCCCCAAAAAGTTCTTCCGGCTGAAACCGGGCGGAGCGGTCCGTTTGCGCTCCGCGGGCATCATCGAGTGCGGCGAGATGATCAAAAACGCCGCGGGTGAGGTTACCGAGGTGCATTGCACGTTCGACCCGGACCTGACCCGCAAGGTCAAAGGCACGATTCACTGGGTCTCCGCCCGGCACGCCATCAGCGCCGAAGTACGGCTGTACGATCATTTGTTCGCCGCGGAAAACCCCGATCAGACCGCGGAGGGCGGTACGTTCCTGGACAACCTCAATCCCCATTCGCTGGAGGTGCTCACCACGGCCAAGCTGGAACCGTCGCTGGGCCAGGTCGCCAGCGGCGCGCACTATCAGTTCGAGCGGACCGGCTACTTTTATGTGGACCCGGTTGATTCCCAACCGGGCCAGCCCGTGTTCAATCGCACGGCAACGCTACGCGACAGCTGGGCCAAGGCGAAGTAGTGCCAGAACAAACAAAGAATTGCTTGCAGGGTGCTGTTTGGCCATGCTAGTTCCAGAGATATTCGATCGGTATCGCGTGTAAGTTCTCTCCAAAAGGCACTATGGAATCCCCCGTATGCAATACAACACCTTGCTTAAACCGTTCTCCGGCAAGTTCCGCGAGCAAACGCAATCCGGAAAAATCCCTCGCTTCAACCTTTGCTCCGGCTTTTACTTCGATGCCCAAAATGTTTCCGGAGCGATCTTCAATGACGAGGTCGACTTCCTGCCCTGCAGTCGTACGAAAATGAAAAATTTGACAAGCTGCCGTGGACCACGTCAGTTGCTTAACAAGCTCCATGGCAACAAAGTTTTCCAAGACATGACCAAAGAGTGTCCTATCTTGCTTTGCCCGCACGGGATCCAAACCAAGCACATGACAGAGCATCCCCGTGTCCGCCAGCAACAGTTTGGGTGACTTGATCAACCGTTTGCCAATATTTGCAGACCAGGCTGGTAGTCGTTGTACCAAGAAGGTTGCTTCTAGAAGCGCCAAATAACGTTTCAATGTCGATTGTGGGCGGGTCAGCGACCGAGCAATATCGGCGTAATTTACCAACGAACATGTCCGTGAGGCCAAAATCGTCAGCAACTTTGGCATTTCAGTCAGGTTCTCAATGTTCGCAATGTCTCGCACATCACGTTGGAGAATTGTTGTAATATACGATTCGAACCATGCCCTCCGCCGATCGGCGCTTTTTCGTAACTGGGACTCCGGGTACCCCCCGATAAGCACTCGTTCCAGTAGTTCAGCTTCCTTGATTATTTTTCGGTGACCCGGTTCAATCGCTCTTCCCGCAAAAGCACGGTCAGCAAACGAAAGCCGATTTCCCTCAAGCTCTCCTTGCGAGAAAGGCCACAGAGTATGCAATTCGATTCGTCCCGCCAAGGAATCTGCAACACGTGGCAGCGCCAGGACATTGGCCGAACCGGTCAGCAAAAACCGTCCAGGAGTGCGTTCCTTGTCCACTGCCGATTTGATGGCTAAGGACAAGCCTGGGGCCCGCTGCACTTCGTCGATTACGACCGGCCCCTTGAGCCCGGTGACAAATCCCTCCGGATCGCTTTCGGCCGCAGCCAAGACGGCCGCTGCGTCGAGGGAGTAGTAGGGGGCTGGATGTGGCCCTGCGGCGATGGCCTGAACGAGAGTGCTTTTCCCTGTTTGTCGTGCGCCCTGAATGTAGACCACCGGGGTGTCTTTCAGTGCTGCTAGTACTCTCTGGGTAAGATGCCGTTTTTTGAGCATGCTGCAGTCGCTGAAAAATGGCCGAGGGCCGTCTCGCAAAAATAAATGAGCCTACGCGAACCCCGTGAGCCCAGGGTGGAGTTACTGTAAGGATACCCTACAGTGGATGAAAATCAACCATGGCGTGGATGAAAAACAGCCCTATCTGTGCGGTTTTGTTCTTCGCTGAGAGGTCTGAGCAAGCATGTTAATGTCCAATGTTAATGTCCAGCCGGTCTTTTTTCTCATTTCGAGCGGATCGGCTACTTTTATGTAGACCCGGTTGATTCCGTACCGGGCCAGCCCGTGTTCAATCGGACGGCTACGCTACGTGACAGCTGGGCTAAGGCGAAGCAATCCAAAACAGACACGGAGCCCATGACGGTAGCTGACCAAAATCAACGTTGAGTCGCGATGTCGCTGCCGCCCGGCTTTCCCGGCAGCTTTCACCGACCGCTCAACTTCGGCCTACGTCAGATACTCACGGGGCCAAACTCCCTCGTTTTTTGGACGACAAAGTTCTAACTTTCAGTTTTTCGACGTTTGGCGTTGCTTGGATGAAGTGCATGTGACTTAAACGCGGGCTTAAACCGTTACACCGCTGTAAATGTAAACCTTCTCGATGCGGCGGTGATGGGAGAAGTAAAACGAACCTTCCAACGCGAGGATTTTCCGTCCACAATCGTTTCCAGCTCGCCGGTCGAGGCGTCAACATTACTGGCTGTGCGAAGCAGAGCAAAGCCTGGCCCTACTTGCCCTAGCTCGATCTGCCTGCCCAGCACATGTAAATAAAGCTTGACATTCGCCGAAAAGATTTTGCCTGCACGGCTGTGAGTAATCATGACAACACCTGAAATTCAGAAGAAAGCAGAGGCATTTGAAAACAATTGGCCTGTGGTGAAAAAAATCCTGGCTGAATTTGAGTCGTACGGCATTTATATCGCGGACGTCAATCCGAGCAATATCCAGTTTCTACTATGAATGGCTGTGAGGCGCGGACGCCCGCCTCACGCCGGTGGCACTGCCGCCCTTGGTGGCCCAGTAGTAGAGCGGCTTGTATCGCTTGGATTTTTGGCTCCACTGCGGGTGGGGTTCGACCGCCAGGAGCTGGCCACTACTTTCTGCAATCAGCTGGGCGACGCGGTGCTGGGCCAGGCGATGGATTTGCACCGCGTGTTTGCCGCGGATCCGCTTATAAAACGGCCGAAATTGTTCACGATAAAAGCGATCCCAACGTGCTGCCGGGGAGCCCGGCACGTGCTGGGGGCCATCCGGCACCAGGAACAGGGCCAAGCCACCGGGCGTTAGCAAACGCAGGAAATCGCGGATGTAGTTTTCGGCAGCCGGCGTGGGAATATGTTGGATCGTGATATCGCTGTACACGAAACTAAAATGCCCCTCCGGAAAGATCGACAGATCTTGGCGTTTGTTGACCACAAACGAGCAATTTTCCTGCCGCCGCAGATCGTTGGCCTGGCGGATCATGGTGGACGAAACATCCACGCCCACCACCTCATCAAAATGACGTGCCAGGGCATTGGTCAGCCGGCCGACACCACAGCCAAAGTCCAAGGCGCGGGTACGATCCACGGTGAGCTGGCGTGCGGCCAGGGCTTGCATCCGCTCATCAATGAGTTTCTCTCCCGTGCCAAAGAACTGCTCTGGATCCAGCTGGTCTCGTTTGTACTGGTCGTAGGTCAGCACCGCATAAAAAGGTTCTTCGGCGCCAAATTTTTCGTAGACGGCCTCGACTTGGGCAAAGGCATGCATGGCAAAAGATCTTAGGAGTCGAAGGGGAGTCGAAGGGGTCAGGCACATTTTTTCGGCGGTGAAACTAGTACCCATCAGAGAGCCCAGCGCGCCGAAAAAATGAGCCAGACCCCGTGAGTGCACCGCTCGATGTGCGTTCCTGCATCCGAGGGGAGCGAGACCAGCAGGCTTTTTTGCCCGCCTGGCACGTTGCTAGTGGTATCGGCAGATTTTTTCAGGCGTCTGGATCGTTTCCCCGAGAAATTTCCCCTGGAAATTGCTAGCGTCCCCTTGCGGCCTAGGCCTGCGGACAGGGATAATCGCCGCGGTCTGTTGATTTCTCACCCCCATCTGTAACTTCAGAGGATGCAGTATGCCCCTGGTCGTCGTCGGTTCCGTAGCCATTGATCATGTTGAAACGCCCCACGCCCGCCGCGAGAACCTGCTGGGCGGCTCGGCCACGCACTTTTCTTACGCGGCCAGCTTTTTCACCAAGGTCCGCTTGGTGGGCGTGGTGGGTGCCGATTGGCCTCCCGAGCACACGGAGCTCCTGGCCAGCCGCAATATCGACACGGCGGGCTTGCACCAGATCGAGAGTGGAAAAACCTTCACCTGGACCGGTCGCTATCACGACAACATGAACGACCGTGACACGCTGGCAGTGGAACTGAACGTATTTGGTGAATTTGATCCGGTGCTGCCCGAGGACTATCGCCGGGCAAAATATGTCTTCCTGGCCAACGGAGTTCCCGCGGTGCAACTGAAGGTGTTGTCGCAGGTGCCGGGCCGCCGCTTGGCAGTGGCCGATACGATGGACCTCTGGATCAACACAGCCCGCTCGGACCTGGAAAAGCTCCTGGCTGATTTGGACGGCCTGGTCCTCAACGACAGCGAAGCCAAGCTGATGACGGGTACTGAAAATCTGGTGGCCGCCGGCCAGCAGGTGCGGGAGATGGGCCCAAAATTCGTGGTGATTAAAAAGGGCGAGCATGGGGCCATGTTTTTTAGCGAGCACGAAACCTATGTGCTGCCTGCCTATCCCACCGAGAAGGTCGTCGACCCCACCGGCGCGGGCGACAGTTTCGCTGGCGGTATGATGGGCTATCTGTCGGAGCAAGACAATTTTGAGCCTGCCACGCTGAAGACGGCCATGGCCTACGGCACTCTCACGGCCAGTTTTAACGTGGAAGGGTTTGGTTTGGAGCGGATGCAAGAAATTACCCGCGACGCCATCGAAGAACGGATGGAACGCTACCGCCAGATGCTGAGTTTTTAGCTGCAGTTTCTGAAAAAACGGCCGGAGGCCGTTCTTTCAGAAGTAAATTGATCTGCACCAAAGTCGATCGTGAAGACCCACCCTGGATGCTCCCAACTGGCTTCCCTGCACATGCCAATCGCCACAAAGCCCTCCGGGCGCAGATCATGCGAAATCATGCATCATGAAAATTTCACGCCAGCATTTTGACAAATCCAGCCCTGGGGTGCCACTGCTGGCTTGTCCAGCAGTGGATCCTTGAATCAACGAAAAATTAAGTCCCTGTTCGTCGTTGCGTTGTTTCGTCGTGGTTCATTTGCTGCCACAGGAAAGGCTGAGAAGAGAGTGAATTGCTGTCGGCCGCTATCCCAAGAAGCACAGCTTTTAAGGCACTGCATGTCCAAGACCCGCACCTTTATCGCCATCGCCGCGGTGGACGAAGTCCCCGCACTGGCCCGCGCCACCGTGGCCGAACTGCAAGGTCTGACCGAGAGCGTCCGCTGGACCGAGCCGGATAATTTTCACTGGACGCTGAAATTTTTAGGCGACGTGGAGGATAACCTGTTATTCGAGATCTGCCGCACGGTGGCTCGGGTGACAAGTCAATGGAGGTGTTTTTCCGTGACGGCCGATCATGTCGGCGCCTTCCCCTCGCTGGATCGGCCCCGCACACTCTGGCTCGGTGCAGGAGAGGGCAGCCAACCCTTCTGTGCGTTGCAGGCCGCGCTGGAAGACAGTCTCTCCGACCTCGGTTTCCGTCCCGAGGCCAAACGTTTTGTACCCCATCTCACGCTGGGCCGCGTCGGTCGCCACAAGCATGCCGGGGAACGGATGATTGAGCGACTCCAACACCACACGGCGTGCGGGCCTGCCACCATGGAAGTGGCGGAGGTGGTGATCTATAGCAGCGAGCTGGAGCGGACGGGCCCATCCTATCAGGTCGTCGGGCGGGCCCCTTTGGTGGCCACAAGTTAAGGGGCTTCTCCCTCATTCCCGCGCAGACAATAATTTGCCCCCCTCTGGCGGAGGCCCCAAAAAACCCGCGTTTCTGCCGGTAAACGCGGTTGCTACCCCCAAAAATTGCAGCGCCTAACGGGAGCAAACCATGTATCTTCCGAGCGGTAGCTTACCCGGGCCCGGCGACCCCGCCCCGGTCAGACGGGTGTGGGCAAATGTTCACCAAAAAATACTCTTGCAAGAAACACTGAACACCGATACACTATTCGTACGTACACTACACATCGAGCCGGGTGACACCGCTTGCATGCTAGCTCAAACTGTTGGATAAAGGGTTCAGAAATGGTAACTGCCACCGCCACCAAAAACGTTCGCACAAATTCCTCCCCTGCAAAAGTCGCAACGGCAAAACCAGCCGCGGCGAAACCAGTCGCGGCTGGAAAGCCGACACCCACGAGCAAAACACCCATGGCTAAAAAACAGAAAACGAAAGCTACCACAGGCAAGACATCAGCCGCCGAAAGCATGCTGGCCGGCAGTGACGCCCTCCGCCACACCGTGACGGCCATCGAGAAGCAATTTGGCGAAGGCTCGATCATGCCCCTGGGTACGGACCAAATACGCCGTATCGAGGGGATTTCGACGGGCAGTCTCTCGCTGGACATCGCCCTCGGTGGCCAAGGCATTCCCCGCGGCAGAATCATCGAAATCTACGGGCCGGAATCAAGTGGTAAGACCACCCTGGCGCTGCACGTGGTGGCCGAGGCACAGAACAAAGGCGGAATTGCCGCTTTTATCGATGCCGAACACGCCCTCGACCCGAGCTGGGCTAAAAAACTAGGCGTCGATTTGGAAACACTGCTGGTGAGCCAGCCCGGACATGGTGAAGAGGCCATGCACATCACCGAAATGCTGATCAAATCCAACGCCGTGGACATCATCGTCGTCGATTCCGTAGCCGCCCTGGTTCCCAAAAAGGAACTGGAAGGCGAAATCGGAGACTCGCATGTGGGCCTGCAGGCACGTCTGATGAGTCAATCCATGCGTAAGCTGACCGGTGTCATCGCCAAAAGCAAAACCTCGGTCATCTTTATCAACCAAATCCGCGAAAAAATTGGCGTGATGTTTGGCAGCCCGGAAACCACGCCGGGCGGACGGGCCCTCAAGTTTTATTGCTCGTGCCGCATTGATGTCCGACGGATCGGCCAACTGAAGGATGGCGAAGACGTTGTCGGCCAGCGGGTCCGAGCCAAGGTGGTGAAAAACAAAGTCGCCCCGCCGTTCCGGATGGCCGAATTCGATATGCTCCACACGGGTGGCATCAGCTATGAGGGCGACATCCTGGATCTGGCAGCGGAACAAAAAATAGTCGTCCGCAGCGGCGCTTGGTTCCGCTACGGCGAACTCCAGCTCGGCCAAGGCAAGGAAAAGGCCCGTCTGTTCCTCGCCGAAAACCCAGATATCACCGCAGAGATCAAGCAAAAAATACTCACCGCCGGCGGCCTGCTGGACCTCCTCCAAGGAGCACCGGAAACGAACAACTCCACGGAAACGTGAGATGTTAAATAATGTTAGATGTTAGATGTGAGATATTTGATGTGATTTCTACGCTGCGTTAGACGTACATCAACAATCTCACCTGACACATCTCACATCACACATCACATCGCAGTTGTTCTTGTTGGTTGGCTTGCCAGACCTTGCCGGTGGCGGGCTCTAGGGCGGTGAGCCAGCCGCCGCCGTGGCAGTAGGTGTCGATGCAGAGCAAGTGGCCTAGGTCCATGATCTGGCCCTGTTTGTTGGCCGTGTGGCCCAGGACGGCAATTTTTCCGGATTGGTGCCGCGGTGGCACAAAAAACTTGAGCGAACGCCACCGCAGTTCCTGCCACGGCTGCTCCGCCAACGGGAGCTGGGGCACGTAATTGCCGTGGGCAAAAAAGTGCGTCGCCGTCTCGTGGTAGTCGCCCCAGCTGCGGATAAACTCCACATGTGCGGGGGGCAATGCCGAGAGGGCCGCATCCTGGCCATACGAGTCCAGCGTTTCGGCCCCCCCATGGATCAGCCAGTCCGACAAAGAGATGCGGTGCTCCACCGCATCCAACAACATCTGCTCATGGTTGCCTAAGATGGGTACCAACTGGCACTGGTCGCGGAGAACCAACAGTTGCTCAAGCACCCGGCGGCTATCGGGACCGCGATCAATGACATCTCCCAGCACGACCAGCGTATCGGAGGCCGTGAGCCCCAGCGCTCCTAACAAACGATCCAGCGCTCGACTGCAACCATGCATATCACCAATTGCTATTGTTCGTCCTGGAGCCACCTAGGTTCTCTATTGTTTTACGGCATAAAAGCGGAGACGCACCTCCTGTTCTGGGGCGGCTTTTTCATTATACTACCAGCTAGTTCAGCTTCAACATATCTTACTGCTCGTCCTAAAACCGTTCCTGCTGCCATCTTTTCCGGCCGCTGGACACCTCCAGTGAGGTTCTGGGATAGGCTCTAATGGTCAGGGAGGTTCTTGGCAGATGTCCACACCCATCACTCAGTTGGAACACGCACGAAACGGGTCGATCACCCCCGCCATGGAAGCGGTCGCCGCTCGTGAAAACTTGGCGTCCGAATTGATTCGCGAGGAAGTTGCGGCCGGGCGGATGGTGATTCCCGCCAATACGGTCCACCTGGCAGGTCGCCTGGAGCCGATGTGCATTGGCATGGCTGCCAAATGTAAGGTGAATGCCAACATCGGCAACTCCGCGGTCACCAGCGATCAAGAGGGCGAGCTAGAAAAGCTACATACCGCCGTGCACTATGGTGCGGACACGGTGATGGATCTCTCCACGGGCAAAGAGATTGATGCCATCCGCCGGCAGATTATCGAGGCCTCGCCCGTCCCCATTGGCACGGTGCCGATCTACCAAATGCTGGAAGAGCTGGGTGGCGAAATCGAACAGATGCGTCCGCAGCACTTTTTGGACATGGTCGAGCATCAGGCCCGGCAGGGCGTCGACTACATGACCGTTCACTGCGGCGTAAAATTTGAACACCTGCATCTGACCACCGACCGCGTGACCGGCATTGTCAGCCGTGGTGGCTCGCTGATCGCGAAATGGATGATGGCCCATCGCCAGGAGAACCCGTTGTACGAATCGTTTGACGACTTGTGCGACATCATGCGGCAGTACGATGTGACTTGGAGCCTGGGCGATGGCTTGCGGCCCGGCGCGCTGGCGGACGCGAGCGACAAGGCCCAATTTGCCGAGCTGGATGTGCTGGGGGAACTCACCCGGCGGGGACAGGCCCGGGGCACGCAGGTGATGGTGGAGGGCCCGGGCCACATTCCGATGCACGAAGTGCAAATGAACGTCGAACGTCAGATAGAAATTTGCGACGGGGCGCCGTTTTATGTGCTGGGACCGCTGGTGACGGACTTTGCGCCGGGCTACGACCATATCACCAGCTGCATTGGTGCGGCGCTGGCGGGCTGGGCGGGAGCCGCCATGCTGTGCTACGTCACTCCCAAGGAACACCTGGGCCTCCCGGAAAGAGAAGATGTCAAGCAGGGACTGATCGCCTACAAAATTGCCGCGCATGCCGCCGACATCGCCCGCCAGCGTCCGGGCGCTCAAGATCGAGACGATGCCCTCTCCCGAGCCCGCTTTGCCTTTGATTGGGAGGAGCAATTCCGCTTGGCCTTGGATCCCGAAACGGCCCGAGCCTACCACGACGAAACCTTGCCCCAAGACAGTTTTAAGTCGGCCCACTTTTGCAGCATGTGCGGCCCCAAGTATTGCTCCATGAAAATCACCGAGGACATTCGTGCCATGGCCTCTCAAGGAGACCTGGTCACGCTGGGTGAACCGGCGCCATCGGCTGACGTGAGCGATTCGCTCCGCGGGTGATAGAAAATTGCAATCGGCAGCATCAGTGCGGCGATGAATAAGAACATCACGCTGCGGGGCCAAGCCTGCGATTCGATCAGATCGGAAAGCAGCCCGTAGAGGGCCGCCGAGAGCAGGACGCCGACCCAGTTGGCTTGGTTCATGACGGCAATCATGCGGCCCTTCTTATCCGCGGGCGGTCGCGACTGCAGAAAGACCTGCAGCGGTACGGCAAAAAATCCGGTAAAGATACCCAACAGCAGCAGCACCCCCAAACTTCCCCCAAAGCCAAGCCACTGCCCGGCCTCGCCGACGCCTGGCAGCCGCAGCAGTTGGCCCTGGGCATCTCGCAAGAGTTGCACGTCTCCCTGCGCCGGTATCGCCAACAAGGCCAAACAACAAAGCATGCCCAGGCTGCCAACGCGGATCAGGCCAAAATGGACACGGCCCCGCGAAATCAGCCCCCCCGTGGCACAACCGACGGCAATTCCCACACCAATGATACCCGCCAGCACGCTGGTCCAATCCTCATCCAGACCCAAGGCACTTTTGCCGAGGATGTTCACGGCCGCCGGCACCATTCCGGCCAGCAGCCAAAAGATACTGGATACGACGAGGGCCAACAGCAAGGGCCTGTCGCCGCGCAATAATTGCACCATGTCCGGGGGCACCAGAAAGGACGACGGCTGGCACCGCAGTTGCGGGTTGGCAACGGGCACTTGCCGCACACAGAGCGAAGTCAACGTCCCGACCACGGCAATGGAAACACAAACCACCGAGCCCATCCATAACTGCTCACGAAACTCCTTGAGCAAAAATCCGGCGGCCACGGTACCAAAAATGATTGCCAAGAAGGTCATCATCAAGATAAACCCATTGGCCCGGGGCAGATCCTGCGGCCGGAGCATTTCGGGCAGAATGCCGTATTTGGCCGGCCCAAAAAAGGCGCTCTGCGCTCCCATCAGGAACAACACACAATACAGAAACGTCAGGCTGTGGTTTGTGGAATAGAGGGCAAATCCCACAGCCCCCAGCAGCATGACACCGATTTCGGCCAGCTTGCAGGCCACGACAATGCCGCGTTTGGCCAGCTTATCCGACAGGTACCCGGCAATTCCCGTGAGCAGCAGAAACGGGGCAGCAAAGACCAACATCGGCAGCCATTGCCGATCCGTGAATGTGGATCCGTCACTGCTCACCGCCGCGGAAATCGACAGCAGTAATATCAACTGCTTGAAGAGGTTGTCATTAAACGCCCCCAAAAATTGGGTGACCGCCATGCCCCAAAAACCACGGTCGGCATACAGGGAGGGCAGGGCAGGAGAATCCGAGTTGCTAGCGGGTCGATGCATGCGGGGATTATGCAGCCTGACCTGCAGCCCGGCAAGGCGGATTGGTTCCCGATGTGTAATGTGTAATGTATGTGAGATGTGAGATGTGAGATATTTGATGTAAAGGGGTAGCCCAGGTTGGCGCAGCCTACCTGGGCGGCGCAGCCGCCAGAGGTTGTCTTACGTTACGAGGCCCCGATTGCCTGCTGCACGCCGAATATACCGCGGGTGCCCCACGTAAAGGTGCGGTATTTTAGGGGTAAGCACTAGAGCGGTGGGCTTGGCTGCGCGGGCTTCAATTAAGTTGCCCCAAACCTCTTGTGACTGCGTCACATCGGTAGGCTTCGCCAACCGATGCCACCCCCACCATAGGCCAACGGTAGGCTGGATACCTCCTTGCTCCAAAAACGACGGGCAGCCCCCAGCTGGACGCTCTCGTTAGCCGACAGTCCGTAGACCTCAGCAGAGCCCTCCCCACAAATGAGCCGGTGGGCGATAGCCCCGGTTTCGTGAGACGCGCAAGAACCGGGGCTATCGCCCATCGGCTCAGGCTCGACAGAGAGGGATCCGCCCCCCCCGTTCAAGCCGGGGGCAGGCTCTTCTGTCGGGTCCGAACGGGGGTAGTTGCGGCTAGGCCGCGCTGGGCTCTTCTTTTCTTCGTGGTTTTTTCTTAACGCTAACACCCACCCACAGCAAACATTTACCTTTCGAGCGGTAGCTCGCTGTAGTTGGCGGCGCGTGCCGACCAGTATTTTTCCGATATTTGTTGGAGGCACTGGATGACTGGCGCCGTTCTCCTACTCGGTAATCCCGTCACCGTTTTACATCGCTTGCAGACCGAGGGCTTGTCGTGCGATGCGACGTTCGGTTTCGATCAAGTCGAGCAACACCCGCTCGTCTTGTTTGACCAAATACTCGATCCCCACGCCATAGATTCGCATAGGAATCTCCAATTCCGGTTTTCCTTGGCTGGCTTCCCGCCACACGTCGCGAAGGAGATACAGAGCCTGCTCGCTCAGCATCGATGCGTCGATCTGAGCGAGAATGCCTACCAAGCCCTCACCCAGCCTAGGCAGTTGCTTCGCTCCTGCATAGATCGCCACGAGCTCACGGACATGTTCAAGTAGTTGCTCAGCTGCGCTGTTGCGAAGCACCTGCTGAACGATCGTCTGTGGTGAATCGTGTATTCCATCTGGGTGCTGGGCATACGCTTGGCGCAACTGATCAAACCCTTCACGCCATCGCCGCAGTGCGAATAGCAGCCAAGGCCTGTTAAACTGGGGGGCGGCCAATTTAGTATCGATCTGCAAAGCGCGGTCAACGCACTCTAACGCTTCCTCATATCGCTGTAGACCAGCGAGCGCGTGGCCTTTATTATTCCACGCGTAAACGCATTGTGGATCGAGCCGCAACGCACGGCCATAGCACTCAATCGCTTCCTCGTATCGCTGGAGATCATGTAGCGCAATGCCTTTGTTGTTCCAAGCGCCAGCGTCTCCTGGAGCTATCTGCAGGGCGCGATCATAGCACGTAATCGCTTCCTCGTGTCGTTTCGCCTTCCACAGAAAGTAGCCAAATTCGAACCAATCGTCAGCGGCATTGGTGGCATGGGCCTTTTCTTCCAGGGCCAAAATAGCCTGGTCGAGGCGGCCTGCGGCACGGGCCTCGTCGATGGCCGTTTGGAGCACTTGCAGCCGAGGATCGTTTCCTGCGTTCGCGCTGGTGATGGCGGCCGAGAGGCAATCGCGGGTGATGGCTCCCTGGGCCGTCCTTAGCTGGCCCTCCAGCTGCTCCCGGCTATACCACACCAACAAAAATTCAACGACCAACCGCAGTGGTTCCCCACCCGTTTCTTTCACTTCCTGGGACAATCGCAGGAGTGGCTCGGTCAATTCGTATAGCGACTCGCGGCCCCGCGTGTGGGACATGACGTAACCCAGCTCGCGGAGCTTTTTCATTTGGCCACCGATGGTGTTCTCCGCCGCCAGCAGGTGGCGGGCGATCTCCTTGGAGGGGCAAGGGGAGGTCCGCGTGCAGAGGAATTCCATAATCTGCCGCTGTTGGGGGGAAAGCCAGCGCAGTCGCTCTTGGTAGTAGGGCGTCAGATCGTCCAGCATTTTTTGCAGCGGCACCACTAGGTCTTCCATGGACTGGCGGGTGATGAATTCGGAGAGCACGATGTACACGCGGTGGTTCCCGCCGGCCAGGTGATGCAAGGCCCGCACCCGCGACCGCCCTTCCGCTGTCGACAAGTAAGCCTGCAGCTCCTGCTGGCCGCTGGTCGCGGCGATCCGCTGGAGTAGATCGGTCGCTTCCTCCAGTGACAGCGGCTGGAGATGGATCGTTTCAAAAAAGCCAAAAAACGGATTTTCACGCTGTGACACATCTGCAAACAACTGCTGGGAGGTCGCTACCGTGCAGATCACGGGATGCTCTTGCAAAAAGGCCCGCCATTGCTTTTGTCCCTCATCCCCCAAACCGCGAAACAGCATGTCGAGGTTCTCTACCAACAGCAAACAGGCACGTTGGCCTAGGTTTTGGAGGAGTGCCGCTTGCAGCTGGCGGGGCATCTCGTCCAGCGGCAGATCCGGCAGCTGGCTGAGGATATCGGTTGGGAATTCGCTGGGGTAAGCCTGGGCCAGCGACCGGTAGATGCGCGTTAGCAAATGAATGAACGAGGTGGTTGTCTCATCTTCGGCAAGCCTGGCAATCCGCATGCGAGCGGCCAACGACGCGTCCCCCGCTGCGCGGTGATGCACGAGGGACACAAAGTGCGTCTTGCCAATACCGCGGGGCCCAACCAAGAGGAGATGGTGCTTATTGCCGGTGGTGACACTTTCCGCGATACGTTCTAACGTATCTTCTAGCAGCGCCTGCCGCTGCACAAAAATTGCCTCCAGCTTTTCTGGAGGCGTGCGGTTGGGACTAAAACGCCAAATAAAATCTCGCATGGCTCACAGCCCTCGATCCAGCCGCCACCAACGACGAATGAGCGGAAAGCGAAATTGGTACTTGCCGTCTAGCGTGCGGGAAAGGTAATGATCCCGTTCCATGAGCCGCAAGACTTTTAGCAGCCGCTCCCGCTCGGTATGCCCTGCCGACTGGTTTTGGATGCGATTAAAAATCTCCTGCACCCCCAGCGGTTCCGCGGCTGGCGCGAGACAATCCAGTACCAGCGCTACCAGTTCGGCGTCGTTGCCTGTTTGGTAATAGCCTGGAATCCGCGTGCGATAATGGGCCAACTCCCACGGGTCATTGGCATCCACCAGTTGTCGCTGAACAACTTCCAGCACCGACTCGGGTGTGGCTGTTGTACCATTCGACTTCAGGCAGCGGACGATGTGGTGGATGTAGAAGGGAAAGTAATCGGCTTGTTCGGCAATGGCCTCCGTCGCGGCCTGGCAATCTGATGACGGGATCCGTTCCCCCGACAAGAGGGCCGCCGCCAGCTGGTGGGCATGCACGGGGGCCAACGGCGTGACTTCCACGGGGTACATGTCATTGACCGGTTCGGTGGCCAAGTGCGCGTCATGCAGCCGCGCCAAGACGTGGTGCAGTCCAATCGAGCCCGTGAACACCACGCGAAAATCCGTATGCGTTTGCCGCAAACTGCGCAGTGTGTCGAGAATTTGGACAGCAACTTCTTCTCCCTGGCGGCGACAAATATTGCCCAGCATGTAGGGCACTTCATCCCAGAAGAACACCAGCCGTTGCTCACATTTTTCATCAACAAGATCTTCGATCGACTTGACAACGAGGTCTTGCCAATAGCTGTGGGGGCCACGGTGCTCCCAGGAAGCCCCTCCCACACCAATCTTGGATTCCTTGAGAAATTGCTCGGCGCGATTGGCCGTGCGTTTCCAACGTCCAAGAAAATTTTGCACGACCTCAAATACTTGTCGCGAGAACTGCTCCGCAGTGTGCACACCTTCGAGGTCTTGAAATACGGGAAGCCAGCCCGCAGGAGGCTCAGCGCACATCTTGCGGATGATGGAGGTCTTACCAATCCTCCGCTCGGCGTTGAGCCGCACACTTTGCTGCTCCAAGATTTCCCAAATGGTCTGTATCAGTTCGTCCCGCCCCAGAACCGCCGCCGGGTCGATGTTTCCGCCAGGATTGGCTTTCATGACATGCCCTCCGTTATCCGACTAGCTAACCATGGCAATATCATACGCCAAAAATAACGTACGTCAACAACGACGTACGTCAAAAACTTGAAAAAAAGCTAAAAATCAACCATAAATCATTTCCACATATAACCTTGTGCCAATATACCCATAAAGGGGGGCCTGTTGGGATTATCCCAGGACGAGTCTTCACGATCGACTTTGGTCCAGATCAATTTACTTCTGAAAGAACGGCCGGAGGCCGTTCTTTCAGAAACTGTACACATTAAGACATGCCGCCCATGCGTCGCTGGTTTTGCTCGATGACTTCAGGCAGCGGGTACTCGATAATCGGCAACTCTCCGCCGGAAATCTCCTGCAGTCTCCGCCAGCCCCGCGTGAGTAGCTGCTCCTGCTGCGCTACAAATACCGGATCCAGCGACCGTTTATCAAACGGTCCGGTCACCGGCACCGGAGGAAAATCCTCCGCCACGATGTACTGGGCCAAGACGGGATTGCACCGAATATGCCTCTCGGGGGTCGTGTGCAACACTTCCGGGTCGAGCATCCCCACAACGTAGCGGAGATAAAGATCGCTGTCAGTCAGCTGCGCCACATCCCGACCACACACTTCGCACAGATAGCCTTCGTCACATTTCGCCATGGATCTAGAGACCCAGCACATCATTCATGCCATACAGGCCAGGCGGTTTACCAACGAGCCACTGCGCCGCCAGCAGGGCGCCTTGGGCGTAGCAATCTCGATTCGAAGCGGCAACGCGGAGTTCAATGGTTTCGCCCAACATACCGAAGACGATGGTATGCTCCCCCGGGTTGTCACCACAGCGGAGGGCGTGGTAGCCAATCTCTTCCCCAGGCCGTGGGCCGGGACGCCCGGCACGACCGTGGGTATGTTCGGTTTGCCCCATGGTCTCGGCCACGATCTGGCCAAATTTTAGCGCGGTACCACTGGGCGCGTCTTCCTTAAAACGGTGGTGTCGTTCGATGATCTCAACATCGACCCCGCTAGGCATCCCTTGGAGGACCTCACTGGCCTGGCGGGTGAGCTGCATCAGCAGATTCACAGCCGGGCTCATACTGGGGGCCCAAACAATAGGAATCCTGGTGGCCGTATCCCGCAAGTAGCGTTCTTGTTGGGCGTCGAATCCGGTGGTGGCCACTACCACCGGCTTGCCAAATTCTAGGCAATGGGCCACCACGGCCACGGCCGCATCGGGCACGGAAAAATCAACCACCACGTCGGCAGCCGATTCCCCCACCACGGCCAAGGGCAACCCCAGGTTACCGACCCCGGCATGCGCGCCGGCATCTTGGCCCAGCCAGGGATGGGTCGCGGCCTCGAGGGCAGCCACAAGTTTTAGCTGGGGGTCCGCGCTGGCCAGGGCAACGAGCCGCTGGCCCATCCGTCCTGCCGCACCATGAATAGCAAGTGAGATCGTCATACTCGAATTCTTGCCGATGATGGCTGCCCCAGTCAACTGGTTTGTCGCCAACTGGTTTGTCGCCAACTGGTTTGTCGCCAACTGGTTTCTCGCCAACTGGTTTCTCGCCAACTGGTTTGTCGTCAACTGGATTGTCGTCAACTGGATTTAGCTATTCAGCTGAATTGCCTGCACAATTTTGTCCAGGTCGTTGGGCACGGCGACGGCCCGGTTGGCAAAGGCGGCACGTTGGACGCCACGGCTGCCCAAGACGCGATTGAATTCCTGCTGATCGGTCGTGTGATAGGCCACCGTGGCCGTGGGGTCCTTGAGTTGGTGTCCGGTAAGCACGCAGACGACGCGCTCTGAGGGGTCGATGACGCCCTCGGCTCGCAGCAGTTTGGCCCCGGCCACACTGGCCGCACTGGCCGGCTCGCAGCCCAGCCCGCTGGCCCCCACTTGGGCCTTGGCGTCCAAAATCTGCTGATCGGTCACTTCCCGCACCACCCCGTGACACACATCCAAGGCCCGCAAACATTTTTGATAATTGACGGGACGATTGATCTCAATGGCGCTGGCAATGGTGGAGGCGCGGTTATTGCTTTCGTCCATCTCGGCGTAGTAGCCGGTCGTCGCTTGGTGATCCACCTGGCCTCCATTCCAACGCTGGCCACGCACTTCAAATAACTCATGCAAGGTATTGGCCCCCACAGCATTGATCACTGCCAAGCGGGGAACACGGTCGATCAGGCCCAACTCCAAGAGCTCCAAGAAGGCCTTGCCAAAGGAGCTGCTGTTCCCCAAATTCCCCCCTGGCACCACAACCCAATCCGGCACTTCCCAGTCCAGCCCTTCCAGCACGCGATACATGATGGTCTTTTGGCCTTCCAAGCGGAAAGGATTTACGCTGTTCACCAGATAAATCCCCAACTGGCTACTGACTTGCTGGACCCGCTGCATGGCATCATCAAAGTCGCCGGCAATTTGCACCGTGAGCGCGCCATAGTCGAGCGCTTGCGACAGCTTCCCATACGAAATCTTCCCCGAACCAATAAAGATTACCGCCTGCATCAGCTTGCTGACCCCGCAATAGAGCGCCAGAGAGGCACTGGTATTGCCGGTCGACGCACAGGCGGCTCGCCGGGCGCCGATGGTGTGGGCATGCGTGAAGGCGGCGGTCATACCATTGTCTTTAAAACTGCCAGAGGGATTGAGGCCCTCATACTCTAAAAACAACTGGCCGGGCTGGAGCCCCACGTACCGGGCCACTCCATCGCTGGGGGAGAGCATGGTTTGGCCCTCGCCAATCGTAACCACCTTTTCCGGCGGTGCGAAAGGCAACAACTCATGAAAACGCCAGACGCCGCTGCGGCAGAGCGGCTCGTTGCGACGGGACCATTTGTCTTCAAAACTACGGAGCGAATCAGGGACTGGCAACCTGTCCCAATCGTAGGCCACGTCCAACAGACCACCGCATTGGCCGCAGCAGGTACGCACCTCCCCTACGTCGTACGTGGACCCACAACTGGGCGTCAAACAACGTTGAAATGCCACATCGGTGTCAGTACGCACGGCGGTAGCCACAAATATCTCGCAAACACAGAATTTTTGGTGGTAAGCACAAACTATACAAGGACTTATGCCAGTTTACTTGGCCAGATCAACAATCGCAACTCAGGTTTCAGCGGCGTCAGAACCTGCCCCCGGCTTGAACGGGGGACCTGCCCCCGGCTGGAACGGGGGACCTGCCCCCGGCTGGAACGGGGGACCTGCCCCGCAGTGCCAGCCAAGGGCCGCCAGCCAAGGCAAACTACCGCTGAGACGACAGGTGACCGTTCCCGTTGGTCGCCGCACGACCACCGACAGCGCAGCTTCTCACCACTGGCCGAGCAACGGGGCCGAGCAACGGGGCCGAGCAACGGGCGTTTGACCGCCGGGCCAGCGGGGCTTAGAATAACAAGGCTGAGCACAAACCAGTCAAAATCACTCGCGCGGACAGCTGCTAGGCGACCTGCCGGGCTTCGATTGCATAAGGTTGCGTGTTGTGATCATCCCAGGGCGAGTCTTCACGATCGACTTTTGTTCAGATCAATTTACTTCTGCCAGAACGGCCTCCGGCCGTTCTGGCAGAAACTGCAGATAAGGGACATGTAGATGAAAAAAGCAGACATGAAGGTGTATCAGGATCGACTCCGCGGGCTACGAGATCGGCTCCGCGGGGACGTTTCAGCGATGGCCGATGCGGCCCTGGGGGGTGACCATGCGGAAGCACCCAGCATGCCCATCCACATGGCGGAACTCGGCAGCGATAACTTTGAGCAGGAATTTACCTTAAGTCTCCTGGCCACGGAAGAAGACACCCTGAGCATGATCGAGTCGGCTCTGCAGCGAATTGAAGAGGGGAATTACGGCACCTGCTTGGGCTGTGGCCAGCCGATCCCCAAAACTCGCCTCAATGCCTTGCCGCACACCCCAAAATGCGTCAAGTGCGCGGCACAGCAGGACCGCGGCTTGGCCAGCTAAGCGCAGCCGCGTCTGGCCCCAGTCCGGCCGCCCCCGCTTGGTACAACGGGCCCACTCCCCCTAGATCCGCCCACCGCATTCCACTGCCAAGCAACCAGCGGGGCCCCATCACGAGTCCCCAGCCAGCCGGTAGGTTCAAGGAAGCAAACGGTGACCAAGACTCAACCTATTGCACTTCGTCGCGTAGCCCTATTCATCGTACTGGCGGCGGCGGTCTGTGCGCTCGACTTGTGGACCAAGCATTGGGTCTTTCGTCGAGCGGACATGTTCCACGGCAGCGAGTGGTGGCTCTGGCGAGATCATGTGGGCATTCAAAAAAGCCTCAATGAGGGCGCCTTATTCGGCATCGGGCAGGGCCAAGTGGGACTGTTCGCCATATTCTCACTGATCGCATTAATCGCTATCCCTGTTTGGCTCTACTACTTTCGTGCCGCGGAAGATCGCCTGCTCACGATTGCCTTGGGATGCGTCACGGGTGGCATTCTTGGCAATCTCTACGATCGTTTAGGCCTAGCAGGCTTGACCTGGGATCTGTTTCAGCCACACCGCCGGGGGGAATCCGTCTACGCCGTGCGGGACTGGATTTTGTGCCAATGGAACCAGCAGTGGGTGTGGCCGAACTACAACATCGCCGACGCAGCGCTCGTGCTGGGCGCGGGTTTACTCCTAGTACACTCTTACCGGAGGCAAAATTAAACTGCCCCCACGCAGTTGCGCACGCGTTTTGCCAGGCAATCCAACACCTGGCCGCCAGCGGTTCGGGCTTCCGCCCCACAGCTCGCTAGAATCAGCAAAAACAGGATAAAACTTGACATTGACCAACCCGCCGGACCATACTGACGGCCCGCTTGGGATGCGATTGGCCCCACCTGAGCAGGCGGTGCCAGTAGGGTCTTTTGCCCCCTTCCCTCCATGTTTTTATTACTTCCTGAAATAAGAACGATTGACATGCAACTTACTGTGCGTTAGGATGCGTTCTAGTGGGACTGCACCTATTCGTGCAATTGGGGCTTTCCCTGTTTTTTTGCGCTTTCCTTTTTTGAGTCGCCTATCCCAAGCAGGGTTGATTGGTGTGGCCCAGAGCGAACACCACGCGACCCTGCCTACCAGGCAGTTTGGAGTTTCTATGCGGATGTCTCGCGCTTCGGCGTATGCAATTGGTGCTGTGTTGTATTTGGCGGATGCCCCGCAAGGTGAGCCCATTCCCTGTAGCATGATTGCCAAGGCGGGTGAAATGCCCGAGCGGTTTCTGCTGCAAATCCTACGCGTCCTGGTGAACCACGGTATTCTGAGGTCCACGCGCGGTGTGGAGGGCGGTTATTCGCTCCTCAGGCCGCTGACCAAAGTGACCCTGCTGGACATCATGGAAGCGGTCGATGGCCCCCTGGCCCCCGAGTTTCCGCCGCTGAACAACATCCACGAAAAGTCCAAGACGCGACTGGAGGATGTTTTGCGGAAAATCAACGCGGAATCCTGCCAGAGCATGGCACGCGTGCGGATGTCGGAATTTCACGTGCCTCGGCCCGTGAAAGACCGGCCCAAAAAAGAGAAGAACAAGAAGACCAAAAGCCGCAAGCGGGCGTCGCGATAACGCGGAAGTCGAGGCGCCGAAGGGGGCAGCAGGGTATTGATAGGATGAGTGAACGCGCCGGAGCGCCGAAGGGGTCAGGCACATTTTTTCGGCGGCTGTGTTGGTATTGATAGGATGAGTGAACGCGCCGGAGCGCCGAAGGGGTCAGGCACATTTTTTCGGCGGCTGTGTTGGTATTGATAGGATGAGTGAACGCGCCGAAAAAATGAGCCAGACCCCGTGATAGGGCGCTGCTACCCCCCGGTCGGTCGGCTATTGTGCCGAGGCCTTGGTTCCTCGGGAAGACGCTTTAATTTTTGCGCCCGGCTCCAGCGGCCGGGTCGCCACCGCGAATCCCATCTCCCACAAGCTACGCTTCAGGAGACGGAAGGCGTCAAAACTGTCCGTATACAGCCAGACCACCACAGGCGTCCGTAAACGACGGTGTTGCTGCAGCAACGCGTGCAATGCCGAGCCTGGCAGGAGGGCCTGTTCGACATCCTGCCCCATGTTGACGGAGTTTGGCAAAAACTCGCCCAGATATTCAACACCGCGCCGCTGCATTTGGCCCACCAGCGGTCCATTCACACCACGTGCCTGGTTTGTCTTCTGCACGACAAACCTCAGGCGATACCCTTCGATCGGACCATAAATCTCCACAACGCCATCCCGCCCTTGCAAACGATGGCGGATGCTGGCCAGGTTTTGCTCCACCTGCTCCTGCAGTTGCCGGAAGGGGACAATCGACACCAACCCCTGCCGGAGCCGCAGGTGGACTGCCGGTCCGTCGATTGTTTTGGCCAGGGGGGTGGGCACGCATTCCACCTCTTCCACGGCTGGGTTGGGTTCGTGGGCCAGCTGCGCTTGCGTCAGTTCTTCCAGCTGCAGCCGCGTCTCGACCAGTTGGCGCTGGACGTCAAACTCATGCTGCCGGTCACGATCGAGCTGCGCGCGGCGCTCTTGAATGTCTTGCTCGATCACGGTCCGATGCATGGCCAACTGCACCCGCGCCTGATCCTGCGCGACCACCTCGCGGCGAATTGCCACTGCGCGATCCGCCTGCTCTTGGATCGCCCGCCGCGACTTGCTGGCCTCCCGGCTGGCCGTGTCCAGTTCCGCCTGCAGCTGAGACAACTCCTCAGCTCGGGGGGCCTGCTGCCGCGCAGCAGGTGCCAAGGCTTGGGAGGCCTGCAGACCAACGACCATCACCAGGATGATCAGCACGCCCACCACGTTGGCGACCACATCCAAAAAGGAATCCTCACCCGCTGCTTCGGAGTCGGGGGCATGCCACTTAGCGCCGCGCATGGTCACCTATCTGTCGGGCAGTTTCGGGCACTCGAACTTCCACACCGCTGTCGCGCAGGAGCTGCCGCACCTCAGCAGCCCGCTGCTGGGCCTCGGGACCCACCCGCAGTTCCAACACGGGACGCCAATAAAGACCGCTGCCGGCCAGCCCCCAGTGCTCGATCCGCTGGCGGAGCGCACCGACAAATTGTTCGGAAATTTGCTCCGCAGCTTGGTCCAAGGGCACGACCACTCCCGTAGCTGCCGGCCCGGCGGTGGCATGCCGACTCGGCAAGATCGCCAACCGGTCATCGCGGACCACCACTTGTATCGTCCGGCGAATGGCGAGAGCCCCAGGCCCCCCTCCACGCACGGCCCAATTGTTTCCACGCATGTCGGCAATGCTCGCCAACTGGTCACCGGCGCCACGACTGGCCCCGCCACCGCTGGCGGTCGCAGAGCTCGAACTGCTGGTCTGTCCAGCGGGACCTGCCGGCTGGGAGTTCCCGGAGACACCACCCGGGGCGGAACCGCTGGGAATTCCCGCCCAGCCGGTAGCCTCCGAACCCGCAGCGGCATTTCCCTCGTGAGCGGGCTGTCCGGAAATACTGCCGGTGGCCGCGTCGCCGTCTGGGCCAGCAAACAAGGGACCGTCAGCAGCTGCCCCGCCAGCCGCCCGACCATAATCTCCGCTGTTGTGGCCAGCTTCGGCGTGGGAGGCGCCGGCTGCCTTCCCGCCCGGACCTCCCAACCCTGGGGCAGCTTCACTCACCATCCCCAGGCCACCGGCGGAATCTCCGGCCGTTGACTCTGACCAACTTGGGCTCGACTCAGCGCCCGCTCCCCGCTCGCCAGGACCCGCCTCACCTGTGTTGGTACCTCGTCCACCCGGCTGCAAACCGTGCGCATCCTCGCCACCCGCGGGCAGTCCAGCAACCAACGGCAGCGAGCCCGTGCCTTCCGAGCGGTAACCCGCACTGACCGACCGCCCCCCGTTTAAGCCACGGGCAGACCCTGCCGCCCCGAGTCCTTGATAGCGGCTGGGGGCCGATTGGACCAACCGTTGCAAACGATCCCGAGCAATCATGAGGGCATGTTGTTGGATACGTGCCAGTTGGGGATCGGGCAGTTCGGGGAATTTTAGCTGCCAATCACGATTGACAAACTCGTAGCCAAAATCTGCATCCCAAGCCTGAATCGCAGCCCGCACTTGGGCATATTGGCGAATGGCGTCAGGTCGTATCAAAATCACCGGATAGGGATCTGGTGGCTCGGCCTGACCCTGCTCCGCAGCGCTGCGGTTGAGATACTCGCGTGAGGCTCGCAGCACGGCAGCCAAGGGATTGCCGGGCCACGAGGTATCGATAAAGTCAGCCTCCGCCAGCTCAATACCCGCGGGGTGCAGGACGACTCCCTGCCGCGTGCACTCAATATAAATTGGCTGACGCGAGGTACCATGCGGTCCCCGATACGGTACCACGGCATAGGACTTGTCACCCGTGTCTTGCGCCCGCAACTCGGCGATGAGCGTCTGTTTTTCTACAATCTGTTGTTGGAGTCTCTCCAGCTCGCGTTCCGCCTGCTCCTGATCCACCGACTGACTGTGTTCGGTGGCCGCCAACTGCTCGGCAGCGATGGTTAACTTCGCCAACTCGTGTTCCAAACGCCGCGCATGCTCCTCCAAGTGGCTGAGCCGCTCTTGCTCACCTTGCAGCTGCTCGGCCACCTGCTGCTCGATGGCTGCCAGTTTCTGCTGGTGCTCTCGGACCTGGTCCAACCGACTCTGCAGCAAGTCCCGCAGGGCAAAATGATCCGCTGCGGCCTGATCTGGCAGCACCGCGGTCGCCTGACGTTGGCCCACGCGCTGGGCGAACACCACCAACAGCACCAACAGGGCCCCCATGGTACAGAGCAGTACGGCGAGAAAGGGGAACAGGCCGACCGCGTTCAAATTGTCGCTGGTCGAGGAATTTTTCATGCGGCCTGAGTCTGCGAGGGAACCTGGGATTTTTGGGCATCACCCGTCAGCACCACGGGATTTCCCAACCGAGCACTGAGCACTTGGAGTGAGGCAGCCAAGGCGGCAGCCGTTTCACGGAAACCGTGCGCACCGGCCAAGGCATTGAGATTATTGTTGAGGGCATCTTCCAGCTGTTTGATTTGTCCGGTGGCTTCGACCACCTGCAGCAAGATATCTCCCTGTTTGATCAACTGCTCTTGTTGTGCCACGCTCGAACCAGCCGCCTCCACGAGCGCCACCTGCATCTCTTTGAGGAGCGTCTCGCTGCTGGCAATCAATTTCTCTTGGCGGTTGGTCGCTGTCAGCATGGTCTCAGCCACTGCGGTTTCCACCTCGGCCAGATGCTGACGATTTTCTTGGGCCAATTCTTTTTCGGCCACCAGCAGCGCCTGCCGATGGCTATCCATACCCTGGCTGAGGGTCTTCGTGTGCTGCTGGAGGCCCTCATTGAGTAGCTCCGCGTGCCGCAGGAGCATTTGCTCCATGTCACTGGCGTGATGCTGGACGCCCTCATTCAATGCCTGGGCATGCCGCGTCAACCCCTCGACCACCGCTCCCGACAAGGCTTCATCCACCGTGGCCGCAGTGTTGGACAGAATCTCCGACCACTGCCGGGTGGACTTGCTGAGCGAGTCGTGCAGCAATCGATTTTGCTTTTCCATTCCCGCTTCGACCGTCCCCAGCAGTTTTTCTGACATGCGAGACAGCGACGCCAGATGGGGATCGTTTTCCGAGCCAAACTGCTGGAAACGACCTACCAGCTGTCGCGATACATTGGTGTCCACCGCGGTCAGCAACACCATCTCCACGCGTTCTACGCAATACTTCAAAAACAGCAGCACGGTCGAGAGCGACAGCGCCAAGGCCGTCGTATCAAAAGCCACGCTCAAACCCGAGACCACTGCGGGCAACGACTCTTCCATACCGTCACCGACAAGATTCATTTTGCCAATGGCCAGGGTGATGCCAATCACGGTTCCCAGGAATCCCAAGATGGGAATGGTCGACAAGATAATGCGAACCATGCCATAGTCCTGGTACATCCTGGCCAGATCATTTTCTTCTAAGTAACGTAAGTGGGGCTCCAGCGTATCGGCCGAGCCTTTCTGCCCGATGTACTCCAAGGCTTCCCGCAAACGGCGCACCAAGTAGCCCTCTTGCACGGATTCCGAAGCCTGCCGGACGCCTGCTAGCAAGGCAGCCGCATCCTCCACGGTCTCGCCGCCCGCGGCGGCAGTCGGCAACTGCACACTGTCGAGCGTGGCAAACTGCAAGCATAAACCGAGCAGCTTAATCACCAGCGCGGCTGCACCAATGAAAAACAGAGCTGTGGTACAATAGGCCACCAGATGCCCAGCAAAATAACGCTGGAGCAAGGAGCCTTCCGGTGCGTTCTGCACTCCGAAGGTGTAGAAGGCCAAACTGGCCAGCCCCCCCCAAATAAAGGCTTGACGCAATAACCATTCGGAAAATGAAGTCACGCGAGACACGGCGAGCATCCTTTCTCAGTGTCAGCAAAAAACGCTAGTGGTTTGATATCGTCGGCGCACGCCGAACCCAGCCCTTCGTCTACCCACACAATCGGATCAATCCGCAAAGTTTATGAGTCGATTTCGGAAAAAGGTCGCCTTCTGTGAGTGCTAGCTAAGCGTCAGAGCCTGCCCCCGGCTTGCACGGGGGGGCGGTCCTCCCTCTGTCGCGCCTGAGCCGATGGGCGATAGAGAGCGTCCGGCTTAGGCTGACAGCATGGATAGCAAAAGTCGTTTGAATTTATTTCTCACGGA